>WGDQ01000426.1 GCA_015493185.1 Planctomycetaceae bacterium | reverse complement strand
GTGTATAAGAGACAGACCTTTCGGCCAATCGTGGTAAGCGCTCGATTGCGATCGACCTGGCCCGGCCCGAGGGTCGGGAGCTACTGGCCCGATTGATCGCTTGCAGCGACGCACTGATCGAAAACTTCCGCACCGAGACGCTCGATAAGCTGGGTTTGGAGGCCGAGCAGCTCGATCGTCTGAACCCGCGTTTGGTCGCCTGTTCGATTTCGGGGTTCGGACGCACCGGTCCGATGCGCAACGTGCCGGGTTACGATTTCGTGGTGCAGGGATCGAGCGGGCTGATGTCGATTACCGGCGAGCCGGACGGGCCGCCGATGAAAGTGGGCGTGGCAATCGCTGACGTGTTGACCGGCTTGTATGCGGCGGTGAGCCTGTTGGCGGGGCTCGTGGGGCGCGAGCAGGGCGATGCCGGGCGGTTTTTCGATCTGGCGTTGGCCGATTGCACGCTGGCCAGTTTGGTGAATGTGGCGCAGGCCGCGTTGCTGACCGGCGATCGTCCGCAACGCTATGGCAACGCGCATCCGCATATTGTTCCATATCAAATGTTTGCCACGCGCGACGGTTATCTGATTCTGGCCGTGGGCAACGATGCGCAGTGGCGGCGCTTCTGCGAGGCGGTAGGCCGCCAATCGTGGGCCGACGACCCTCGTTTCGCGACCAATCCGGCGCGGGTGCAACACCGCGATGCCCTGATACGGCAAATCGAACCGCTGATGACCACCCGGACGACGGCCGACTGGGAAACGTTGCTGGCCGCGGCGAATGTGCCACACGGACGAGTGGCACATGTCGACGAAGCGTTGGCTTCCGAGCAGGCTCGGGCCCGCGAGATGGTAGTTGCGTGTCGGGATGCGCGTGGCCGAGCCGTGCAGTTGGTGGGCAGCCCGATTCACTGGCGCGGCCGGCCACCTCAACAACCACTGCCGCCTCCGGAGTTGGGAGAACACACAGAACTTGTGCTGCGCGATTGGTTGGGGTACGACGCAGCAACGGTCGAGCGATTGCGGGCGTCGGGTGCGTTGGGATGACGCCGGAACCGGCCCGCAGAACGTGCGCGCCCCGGCAGACAGCCCCCGACGGGTCGGCAAGAACGATGGCTTCAGCAACGGCGTTCGACCGAAAACCACGACGGGCCTCTGAGCGCCGGCGACATGAAACAGAAAGCCTCGCTACATGGGCGGCGATGAGCGGAAGAAGAAAACAAGAAGAGGCGACGAACGATGAACGATGAGGGTGTCACTCGCGAAAACGGTTTGCGCCGTGCGTTGGACGGGGCCTCGGGCAGCGGCGAACCGTTGGCAAGTGGTCGCAACGTGGCCCTGTTGATGCTTGCACTGGGCGTGGCGGCGGCTTTATTCGCCGGTTGGTTTTATTTCGCGTTGCAGCGCCGGCCGTTGGCGTTTTGGGGGGCCGACGTGGCACGACAGCTTTTGCGCGCCCGCAGGGTTGTAGCCATGCAGTTGGTGCCGAGAGCGGCCGGGCCGCGCGAAACGGCGGATGATAAAACGGTGATTTACGCGGGGCAGCGGTACGAAGTGGTCGGCCGCCGCGACGTATCGGAGGCGCCGGGGTTTACGCACGTGCGGCATAGCCTGCTCAACGACGCAGCCTTTTCCTGGGACGAGCCAGTTGACGGTAACGATGCTGCGTATCGCTACGCGCTGCGGTTCGAAGGAGAGGACGGCCGGGCAACGTTGCTGCTAGACGCACAATGCCGGCAAGTGGCCGTTGTGGAAACAGGCCGCCGTGCGGTGATCGAGCCCGTTTCCAAGCCGATTTGCGATTTCCTTCAGGAGCAGTTTGCGCGGGCGTCCGCTTCGTCAGATGGCGACGTGCAAAACGAGACGTCGACCGCCGGCGATGGTTCGAACAGATGAGGCATCGCCGCGCAGACGGAAAGCACCGCACGATTTGTCGAACCGAGGGCGAGGTGCCGCGGGCTCGGCGGTCGGCGGTTGGCGGTGACCGCGGGTGGACGGGAGACGGCGTGAATGGGCACACGCCACTTTGACGGCAAACAACGCAACGGGAAGGAAGGTTGCGGAGAAAATCGCCGAGCGGTTTCTCGGAAAAAGGCTGCGAAAAAGAGCGCAACGAGCGTTGCGGAGAATTGCCAGAAAAAAGAACAGGGGAAGGAGAAGACGCCGGGCAGAACGAGTTGTGAGAACGACGGTTGCAACGTTCAATCGGCCCTCGATCACGGCGGGGCGATCGAGGACCGATGCGGGTTGCTTGTCGTATGGCTTGCTGCTCGGGGCAGCCGCCGAGGACGATCGGGCGACGTTAGGCTAGATGAACCGAATCGGCCCCCGTCGCTTCGACCTCTTTGATGCGAGTCGCCTGCTCACAATCTCGGGCCTGGAAGCGATTTTGAAGACACCTTCCTCAGCGCTCCTTAGCGAGCCCCGCCACCGGTAACGCGGCGCATGGAGGGGTCGTTCGGCTTGCGGGCCTTTGCGGTGGTGGAGGCGTCGGGTTCGATCAGTGCGTCGGAGAGGCCCGCTTCGATGAATTGCTCGACGCGTTCGACGCTTTGCGCACCGGTAAGCTGCGAGCGACGCCAACCGCTGGCCGTGCGGCGATACATGATCAACTGAGGAATGGAGCTGCCCCGCATCAGCTTTTGTGCCAGGCTGCGTCGGCGGTCGGTGTTGACGATCGAGAACGAGACACGACGCAGGCGGCCACGACGGGCGACCTCGGGCATGACCGACGATTTCATTTGCTGGCATGCGGGGCACCAATCGGCACCCACGAGAATGACCATCGGACGGCCGGTTTCCAACATCTGCTCGCGTGCCGTTGCGTAATCTGTTGTGGTTGCCATCACCGACAGTTGAACCAACGAGCACAAAGCCAATACATTCATCCCTAAAAACTCCTCATGAGGCTACGGAGAAACAAGGCACGCCGGTTAAAGAGAACAAAGCGATGCGGTCCATGCGTCGACGGTGTGCCTCAAGAGATCCAGAGTGTCTCCAGCGTCCCTACTGGAAAACGCAGGTAGGCCGCTGTGGGGGGAACGTGCAGGGCTGCAAAATGCAAGCAATCTGCGCAGTTTTTGCAGTCGATAAAGTTCGCCCAGTCTACGTGAAATGTTTTGTTGTTCAATACCCCCAACAACTGGCTTTTTGCCGTGCGGTGTCGGGTATTGAGCGTTGAAGACCCGGGGCGGATGCGCTTTGATGCGGCCGAGATCTTTTTGAGCGAACGACTTATGCCATGGGCGGGCTTGCGTGAGCAGCGAGGCGCGAGACGGCGATCGCAGCGTCCGGCGCGATTTCGAAAATGTGTGGCGGCCGTTTTGTTGTGTGAGGCATTCCACAGTCGTACTGCATGTCGGCCGGATCAACGCAAGGCGGCGAAGCGGCGGGCGTATTCGTAGCCCGGGTGGCCGGGACATGCGATCAGCGTGGCGAGCACCACGAGCGTCAGGCCGGTTGAAAGTGCCAGCCACAATGGCCGCCGCTGACGTTGGCAAAGCGTGTGTCCGTAGAGCAGGCCAAACACCAGGCCCGCAACGTGGGCGATGTTGGCCACATGCATGAAGTAAAAGCCGCTGACGCGTCCGACCACGCCCAGCGCCAGGCAAAACACGAACCAGCCGAACATGATCTGCACGGTAGCCGGATCGCAGGCGGCGGCCAGCAGGCCGCGGCAACGGCTGCCGGCCCAGCAAAAGCCGAAGAAGCCGTAAAGCACGCCCGAGAGGCCCACCAGCGCGCCGGAGCCGGGTTCGATGTAACCGGAAATGATGTATTGCGGTAGCGACGACAGATAGGCCAGCAACACGAACAGGCCGAACGTGCGCGACGATCCGAACTCGAGCTCGACGGCCGGGCCGAAAACCGTAAGCCAGTAGACATTGAACGCCGCATGCAAAATACCACCGTGCAGCAGAGTCGTGGTGAGCGGGCGCCACAGTTCGCCCGTCCAGATTTGCCACCAGATGCCGAGCCGCAGTTCGTTGTAGAAGAAGTCGCGGCGGGCCGGGTCGAACGAGCAAACCAGTTCGATCGCCACGGCGATCAGGGCGATCGACAGCGTGACCGGTGTACGTTGGAAGTCGATCTGTGGTCGGGCCAGCATTGAAAGGAGCGCCTTGGTCGAAGGAGTCGAAGGGAATGAACAGGCAGTCGGGCAGACGATAGATACACGCAACGATCGTGCGATCGACCGGGATGGTCGGGCGGCTTCTGCTCTTCCAGCACGTGGGCGCGGGGCCGGATGCCGCACCGTGCGACCGGCGGCGTCGACGCGGTTGACGCGCGAAAAACCGAGCGTCGGGCCTTGGTCGGTCGATTGGGCGGCAGGTCCCGTCGAGCACGTGGGGCTCGGCCAGTACGCCGTGAAACGATGTTGGGCCACCATTTCATAGAACGGTCGCGGGTGCAAGCCCCCCGCCGCGGCGTATTTGATGCGCGGGGGGCTTGGGGGATCGAGGGCCGAAGCGACCGGCGTGGTTGGGTTGAGAAAATCGGCGGCGGCAGCAGCGGGTCCAGCGAGTCGCTGGTTGGGATGTGGCCTGTCGACTGCCGTGCGATTCTACCAGCCACACGTACGCGGTGTGCCGGGGAGCAGCGCGGGCAGGGCTACTCTTCGCGAATGGGAATGCCGAGCTTGCCGGCTTGCAGCAACGACTGGGCCCGCTCCACTTCGCGATAGTAGTCGCGGCGTTCGAGCAGTCGGGCGGCTTCTTCATCGAGCACGGCGACGACGTCGCGATGCAGTTGCAGGGCCGAAGCGGTGACCTGCGCCGTAACGGGGCCCTCGATGGCGTTGCGCACCGCCTTGGCTTTGTGGTCGCCACAGGCAACGAGCAGGCAGCGGCGCGATTCGAGAATGGTTCCCACGCCCATGGTGATGGCCAGTCGAGGAACCTCGTCCAGGTTGTCGAAGAATCGGGCGTTGTCTTGAATCGTTTCTTCGGTGAGCGTCTTCAACCGCGTGCGGCTGCCGAGCGACG
>WGDQ01000425.1 GCA_015493185.1 Planctomycetaceae bacterium | reverse complement strand
TGTTCAGGCCGCTCAAAATAAAGATGGCGCTCAGCAAAACACGACCCACGAGCGTGACAAACGAACCGATCCACGACATGAGCAATCCCTCCACTGCATTTGAGCAGGTGTCTTCAAAAATCCAATTCCGGCTTCTTCGATCGCAAGCGAGCCGACCGTCTCGTCGTTGGTCTGCATCGACCAGTCAAAAGAAGGATCCGCCTGCTTCGCCCTCCTTAAAGCGAACGGACAGAGCCTCTAATGCTTGCGCAAAACCGCTTGCCTCGGCTGTTCAGACGCGTTTTGTCCGCGGGTTCTTGACATGAATCGCCTGCTCACAATCTCGGGCCGGGAAGCGGTTTGAAGACACCCTGAGTAAACCAGCCGCGACCGAATCATCGCACCTATCGCCGTATCTCCTTCGATCCTCAGCCACAGTCCGCGACGATCTTCGAGCGTAAAAACACGCCCTCCCTCTTCCGCAGGCGGTTGCCGACAACGCCCCGCCATGCGGTCAATCGATCCGCTGAAAGTGGGCAATGTCTTCCTCGGTCAGCCGGCCGCGAACCACCAGTTCGTAATAGCCGAACGACACCAGCAGATACAGAAAATACCAGACCGCCACGCCGTCGCGCAGCATATTCCCGTCCAGTGTCGACGGCAGGTTGTAGTAGGTCATCGTTCCCAGAGCGAACGCGGCCAGCACCAACGCCACAATGGGCAGCAGCGGATAAAGCGGTGTGCGAAACGGACGTCGCAACTCGGGCTCCTGCACGCGCAACCGCATCAGGGCGATCATCGACACCACATACAACGTCACGGCCCCCAGGGCCGACATCGTGATCAACGCCGCCGTGTCGAGAAACAAAATCGACACCATACCCACCACCAGATTCACCAATAGGGCGTTGGCCGGCGTTTTGGTTTTCGGGTGGGTTCGTCCGATGAAATGCGGCAGAAAGCCGACCCGTCCCATTTCGAACAGCGATCGCCCGGCCGCCAGAATAATACCGTTGAACGAAGCAACGAATCCCAACAATCCCACCGCCACCAGCCCGCGATAAATCAAGCTGCTCGGTTCCACGATTTGCCCCAGTGCCAGGGGCAGCGGGCTGTCCGATGGCGGCGTGCCCTCGGCAATGCGAAGCACGCCGTCGCCATCCACACTCAGTGCTTCGTGCGGGTAAACAATCCGTTCCCAGCCGCCCACGCCCACGCCGAGCAGAAACACGGTGACGGCCAACGCCACCAACGTGGTGATGGCGGCCCCGAAACCGATGGCCACGTCGCGCCGCGGATTCTTGGCCTCTTCGGCGGCGTTCGCCACGCCTTCGATGGCCAGATAAAACCAGATGGCAAAGGGAATGGCCGCCAGCGCGCCACCCCAACCGTGGGGCAGCGCGTTGGCTGTAAAATTCGCCCATTGAAAATGCGGTGCGGTCACCGCCGCAAAAACCAGCAACCCCGCCACGGCCGCCAGCGTAACACCCAGTTCGAAAATCGCGGCCTGCTGCACGCCCCAAATGTTCAACGCCGTAAACATCACATAGGCCGCCAGCGCGATCCACTTCGGATTGGCACCGGGAAACCAGATGGAGAAGTAGCTGCCGATTGCCACCGCAATGGCCGGCGTGGCGAACACGAACTCGACCAGTTGGGCCAGGCCACCCAAGTAGCCGGCCCGCAAGCCCAAGGCCCGCACGCCATACACAAACACGCCGCCGGCCCGCGGAATCGCGCACGCCATCTCCGTATAGCTGAACACAAAGGCCACGTACATCACGGTCATCAGCACGAAGGCCGCCAGCAGTCCCAGGGTGCCCCCTTGCTCCAGGCCGATGTTCCAGCCGAAGTATTCGCCCGAAATCACGTAGCCGACGCCCAGCCCCCACAGCATCACCGGCCCCAAGGCCCGCTTCAAATGAAGCGTGTCGGCCGCACTTCCGGCCGTGGTGCTCGCACCGTCTGCACCGTCTCGGCTCGTCGTCGAATTGGGCCCTGTCGGCCCGCCACTTCGCCGACCACATCGTTGGTTCTTGTGCCTGCGGGGCGGTCGCCCGCACCATCATGGCTGGTCCTCTTGTCAGGCAAGCCGGCCGAATCGCGGCCCGATGGCCGAGAAGATTCGCTCATCATTCAGATGCACTCGTTCACGATTTCTTCACAATTTAGTTCAGCAAAACCCAACGCCCCGGCCTCTGGCTTCAGGCGATCTGCTAGCGTGGCAGCGCATGCACGAAAAATCAAATGCCTCGAGCCGCTTCAGGCACGATCGGCAGCCCACCCGGCGGGCAGAGGGGGCTTCGCTTTTCGGCACGGTTTGCGAAAATAGGCATTTATTGACGGCTTTTCCGGCCCCTGCTAGACTTCCCGCTTCCGCAGTTGTTCTTGGGCGCGATCTCCGGCCAACCAACACACGCTGTGAGCGATCTTTTTGCTCTGCCGGTTCGCTGCTTGCCCAATCGTTTTGTGACGACCTTTTTTTCAATGCCTTTCGGCGAAGGACGTACGCCATGGCAACCGCCGTGAAAACCAAGAAATACGTATACAGCTTCGGTCCCGAGGGAACCGATGGCGACGCCTCGCTCCGCGAACTGCTCGGCGGCAAGGGGGCCAACCTGGCCGAGATGACTCGGCTGGGCCTGCCCGTGCCGGCCGGTTTCACCATTCCCACAACGGTTTGCACCTACTACTACGCCCACGACCACAGCTATCCGCCCGAGCTGCGCGAGCAGGTCGATGCCGCCATGGCCAAAGTCGAACGCGAAATGGGCGCCAAGTTTGGCGATCCGAAGAACCCGCTGTTGGTTTCGTGCCGCTCGGGGGCTCGCGAGTCGATGCCGGGCATGATGGACACGGTGCTCAACATCGGCCTGAACGACACCACCGTAAAGGCCTTGGCCGCCGCCTCGAACAACGAGCGCTTTGCATACGATAGCTATCGCCGGCTCGTGCAGATGTATGGCGACGTCGTGCTCGATATGAAGCCCAAAACCAAGGAAGACGTCGACCCGTTCGAAGAGTTGCTCGAAGCCAAAAAGCAGGCCGCCGGCGTGAAGTTCGATTCAGAACTCCAGGCCGAACACCTGAAGGAGCTGGTCGAAGAGTTCAAGGCCATTATCAAACAGCGCACCGGGGTCGACTTTCCCACCGATCCGATGGAGCAGCTTTGGGGCGCCATCTCGGCCGTATTCGCCAGTTGGATGAACGATCGGGCCATCGTCTATCGCCGCGACCACGGCATTCCGCACGATTGGGGCACCGCCACCAACGTGCAGGCCATGGTGTTTGGCAACCTTGGCGACGATTGCGCCACCGGCGTGGCCCTCACCCGCGACGTGGCCCTCGGCGTGCCGGGGCTCAATGGCGACTACCTGATCAATGCCCAGGGCGAAGACGTCGTGGCCGGCATCCGCACGCCCGAGCGCATCGAAGAGACGCTCGGCCAACGCATGCCCGAGGCCTATCAACAATTGCTCGAGATCGGCGAGAAGCTCGAACGCCACTACAAAGACGTGCAGGATATCGAGTTCACCATTCAGCGGGGCAAGGTCTGGCTGCTGCAAACTCGCAACGCCAAACGCACCGGCTTCGCGGCCGTGCGCATCGCGGTCGACATGGTGCGCGAAGGGCTGATTTC
>WGDQ01000424.1 GCA_015493185.1 Planctomycetaceae bacterium | reverse complement strand
TTCCTACAGCGTTCCGTCCTTCATCCGTGCGTTGGGTCAGCACGCACCGGGTTACCGAGCTGTTCGTCCCGATCGACCCGCTGCACGCAGGTCCTTGAGAGCATGCCCCTGTTCGGTGCCCGTCAGGCGACGGGAAAGAACCGCTTTCATAAAAAGGATCCGTGGGCTATGCGACTGCGATTGCTGCGAACCGCCGTGGTAGCTAATCGCAGACCGTGCGCGATGTGGGGCCAATCCCGCGTCGCACGAGCGATCGAAAGCCACGTCGGAGTGTTATGGCCGATGCGTGATCTGCGATATCGAGTTTCAGTTCAGCCCCCTGTGGCATGGTTGCCGTCGCCCGTTGCGTTGCGAACTGCGTGCATGGTGGCGTTTGGGGCGATGTTGGCGCTGGCATTGGCCACGCGGCCGGTCATGTGCGACGAGACGGAGCCCGCCGCCTCGAAGCAGGCCGCACCCGCGCCAAGGCAGCCGATGGCAACCACGCCGGCGCCCGTCAATCAGGCCAAAGCCGATGCCGCGGCCGTCGAGTTCTTCGAACGACACGTCCGCCCGCTGCTGGTCGAACATTGCTCGGAATGCCATAGCGGTGAAGAGGCGGAAGCCGGATTGCGGCTCGACACGCCAGCCGCCGTCACGCGCGGAGGAGAATCGGGTCCGGTCGTCGTGCCCGGGCAGCCCGAGCAAAGCCGGCTGATCGAAGTGGTTCGCTACGATAGCGATATCCAGATGCCGCCGGAGGAAAAACTGCCCGACGACAAAATCGCGCTGCTCATCCAATGGGTGCGTCGCGGTGCCATATGGCCCGATCCGCACCCCGAAAAGTCGTCCGACGCACCGCCGACTTCCAACGATACGGCGTTAGGGCCGGCCACTTATGAGAACACGAAACAGAACCACTGGGCGTTTCAACCAATCCGTCGGCCCGAACCGCCTGCGGTGCAGAACGAGCAGTGGCCGCGCACGCCGATCGACCGCTTCGTGCTGGCCAGGCTCGAGCAAGCCGGTTTGTCTCCCTCGCCGCAGGCCGATCGCCGCACGTTGATTCGCCGGTTGTATTTCGACCTGATTGGTTTGCCGCCCACACAGGCAGAGATCGATGCGTTTGTTGCCGACACGGCCCCCGATGCCCTCCAGCGGTTGGTCGATGCCCTGTTGGCCTCGCCGCATTACGGCGAGCGTTGGGGACGGCACTGGCTCGACGTGGCCCGCTACGCCGATACAAAAGGCTACGTGTTCCAGGCCGAACCAAAATACCCTTATGCCTACACCTATCGCGACTATGTGATTCGCGCCTTCAACAACGATTTGCCCTACGATCAGTTCGTGATCGAGCAGATTGCCGCCGATCTGCTGCTCGAACAGCAGCCGCCGGAGCAGCGGCGCCGCGAGTCGTTGGCGGCGTTGGGCTTTCTGACGCTCGGCCGGCGGTTCAACAACAACATTCACGATATCATCGACGACCGCATCGATGTCGTGTGCCGTGGTTTCATGGGGCTTACGGTCACGTGTGCCCGATGCCACGACCACAAATACGACCCCGTGCCGACGGAAGACTACTACAGTCTCTACGGTGTATTCGCCAGTTCGGTCGAACCCAAAGAGATGCCGCTCATCGCCTCGCCGAAGCAAAGCGAGGCGTATCAGGCATACATGCAAGAACTGGCCAAACGCACGGCGGCCGTCGAGCAATTCATGGCAGAAAACCAGCGCCGCATGGAGCACCTGTTGCGCTCGCAGGTGACCCACTACCTGGTGCACATCGTGCAAGGCGAAACGGATCGTCTTGACGACGAGGCGATCTCTTTCAGTGCCGACGATCTGCGCCCCTCGATCGTGAATCGCTGGAAGAACTATCTGGCCGCACACGCCAAGCCAGACAACCCGGTGTTCGGCCTCTGGGCCCGCTTTGCCGCACTACCGGAAGAAACGTTTGCCGAGCAGGCAGCGCAGCTTACCAGTCGGTTGGCCAGACTGGCCGACCACCCATCATCGGCCTCGGGCGGCCCGAACGAGAACGCGGAGGCAGCGAAAGGACCAGACGGAAAAGAGATCGATTCGCTCTCGAAGCTCAATCGCCTGGTGCGCGAACGTTTCGCGACCGAGCCACCGAAAAACATGACAGAGGTTGCTCAACGCTATGGGGCATTGTTGAGCGAGACCTATCAGCAATGGTGCAAGCTACAAGATGCCGCCGCGGAGCCGCAGTCCGAGGCGAGCCACGAACAGGCCGGTCAGGCGGCTTCGAATGACGACGGCACTCCGCCGCAAGCCAACAAGGCCGAAACCAATCGTAAGGC
>WGDQ01000423.1 GCA_015493185.1 Planctomycetaceae bacterium | reverse complement strand
CCACACGGTCCATGTGTCCGGCCAGCAGATGGTTTGTGGCTTCCAGACCACAATCGACCAGCACCACGCCGGTCGAGTCGTCGACGACGAGCCGACTGACGAGCTCCAACGGTGGTTTGAGCAAACGAACCATTTGGCGGTTTTCGGCCCGCACGATGTCGCCACCACCGACAAGCCGCACATTGTGGTCGGTTCGTTCGCTGAGCAGTCGGAGCAGAGCCCAGCCCGTGGCAATAGCGTCGGGGTCGGGGTTGTCGTGCGTGAGAATCACCAGATTGCGAAACGGTTCAACCGTTCGGAGCAACCGGTCGGAACGGCGTTGGCGTCGCGTCGCCATGGCGAGGCTACTCCTTTTGCAGAGATCGACGAACTCCACGAAGTGTTGTAGCGTGGGCAGTGGTTTTTCTTGAGAGCGTTGGTCAGAACATCGGGGCCGGCCCGTTGGGAAGTATGGCACACGGCGCGAGTCGGGCAGATCGCCGGCGTTTGCCAAAGCACTGACGGACGCTGACGTTTGCAAAGGGTAGAAGGCCGACGAGCACCGGGACGTTGACGCTTCTTCTGACGATCACTCTTTGGAACGCGGCGGAAACTTCTTTTCCAACGGGCGGAGAAACGCGAGCACGATCAGCGTGATGACGGTTGCGGAAATAGCCAGCGAGAACATCGACAGGCCGGTGGCCGTGCCAATGGCTGCCGTGAGCCAAATGGAGCTGGCCGTGGTGAGCCCCTTGATCTCCATCTGATCGCTGAGTTTCAGAATGGTGCCCGCCCCAAGAAAGCCGATACCGGCCGCGATGCCCTGCACGACGCGTGTGGCATCAGGCACCGGGGGCGGCGCCACCCCCAGGGCGGTGAGGGTAAAGACGGCCGATCCCATGGAAACCGTCATGTGGGTTCGCAAACCGGCCCAATGGCCGTGGAGCTGGCGCTCCAGACCGATCAGTCCGCCGAGAAGCGTGGCGATGACGAGCGCCGCAAACGGATCGAACCATTGATGAACGTCGGTCAGGTTGGCCCAGTCGATCATGGTACGTCAGCCGTTGATTGCTCGATTGGAATAGTAGCCAAGGAAAACGCACATGGTCGCGGCAACGAACACACCGGCCGGCTCTTTCATTGTTGCGACCGTTGAATCGGGACTCGTAACGGGACCGGCGTTTTTCGTTTTCAGGCCGCTTTGGTTCTACACGACCAATCGCGGCGACCGCATGGACTGGTGTTGCACGGCGGCGGTGCCCTGCCCACGTTTTGGCCAGAACGCCACTTGGGCATCATCGGCGATTGGCGCTCGAGGGCCGCAAGCCTTTTTTCAACTGGCGTTCGGGGCGGAAGCGATGCCGAGGCTCGCTCATAGGTCGAGCCCGAACTGCTTGATCTTCCGCTGCAAGGTGCGCACGCTCAAGCCTAGCATTTTCGCGGCTTCGGTTCGGCGGCCTCCGGTTTGGAGGAGCGCTTGGCGAATTGCCTCTTTTTCGATTTCCTCCATCGTCATGCCGGGATGAATTTCGATGGTGGGCGCTTTCCCTCCGGCCGATTCTCCTCCAGCCGAGGCCGGTTGCTCGCGAGCCGACGGCTCGCGGTCTTCGTCGTTTGCAGCGGCACCCGGAGCGTTGGCCGTGGCACGGTCGGTGTCGCTGTTGCCGGACGGGGCTTGCTGCGACTGCTGCAACTGCCCATCACCCAAGCCTAGCAATTCCAATGCCGCAGGCGAACGCAGTGCGGTGGGATTGACCCCCAAGAGTCGCACCGCTTCGCGCCGGTTGCCTCCGGTCACGCGCAGCGCGTGCTGGACAAGCCGTTGTTCGACCAGGCTGATCACCTCGTCGTATGCCTGATGTTCTTCGCTGCGGATTCGCTCGTCGATCAATCGATCCAAGTCGATCGTATGCGAGGCTGCCTGATCGAGGCCGGAAACACCGTCGGCAGCCGACGCGCGTACGGTGGGGGGCAAAAACTCGGGCAGAATTACCGGGCCGGTGGCTTTCAGCGCCGCTTGGCGAATTACGTTTTGCAGTTCGCGCACGTTGCCGGGCCACGGATAGCGGCGCAACAGCTCCATAGCCTCGTCGGAGATGCCGCGGATGTCTTTTCCCAACTCGCGATTGGCCCGGCGGCGAAAGTGTTCGATGAGCAGAATCAGGTCGTCGCCTCGTTCGCGCAACGGAGGCAAGTGAATCATGAACCCGTTCAGCCGGTAGAAAAGGTCTTCGCGAAACTCGCGATGCGCAACCATGGCTTCGAGATCGCGGTTCGTGGCGGCGATGACTCGCACATCGCTGTGAATGGGCTGATTGCCGCCCACGCGTTCGAACGGCTGGCCCTGGAGCACACGCAGCAGCTTGCTTTGCAGCAGCAGCGGCATGTCGCCGATTTCGTCGAGGAACAGCGTGCCGCCGTTGCACTGCTCGAACTTGCCGATGCGCCGCCGCTCGGCACCGGTGAAGGCCCCTTTCTCGTGGCCGAACAACTCGCTTTCCAACAGCGACTCGGGAATGGCCGCGCAGTTGACGGCCAGAAACGGCTTGTCGGCCCGGTGGCTGAATTGATAGATGGCGCGGGCCACCAGCTCTTTGCCCGTGCCGCTTTCGCCGCGAATCAGCACGGTGACATTCTGCGCGGCGACCAGCCCGATGGATTTGTACACTTCGTGCATGGCCGGCGATCGGCCGATGAGCACCTCGTTCGAGTCGATTTCTTCACCAACCGGGTCGATCGACACGAAGCGCTTGCTGATTTGCCGCATTTTGACGGCGCGGCCGACCAGTTCGCGCAACTCATTTACTTTTAACGGCTTAACAAGATAATCGAACGCCCCGCGGCGAACGGCCTCGATGGCCGTGTGGCTCGATCCCAGGGCCGTCACGAAAATGACCGGCACGGCGCTGTCGATGGCGCGGATCTTCTGAAAAACTTCCAGACCGTTCTCATCGGGCAGTAGGATATCGAGGATCACGACATCGGGCACCTCGGACCGCAACTGCTCGAGGGCATCGGCGGCGGTTTCGGCCTCGTGGACCGAGTGCCCCTCTTTTTCGAGCGCCTGGCGCATCAGATGCCGATCGGCCGGCTCGTCGTCGATCACTAGGATTTGGGCCATATTGCTCCAACCGCGCGATGTGTACAGGCGTTACATGGGGCGATTGTCGGCGCTGCGGCAACGATTTGCAACGCCCTGGCAAACGATTTGCGTGGCCCCCGATCGAACGGGAACAGCCATGAATTACATGGCCGTTTTGGCCGGACATTTTGACTCCCGGACGCTTGGCTGCCGGACGCTTGCGGATTTGTCGGAGGTTCGGTTTTCACCGAGGCATTACCCAGTGGCGTGCCTTTCCTAAAACGACAGGAACCCGACTAGAACGTGACTAGAACGATGTTACGAGTTGCTGGGAGCCTTTGGTCGAACGGACAGGATAGCGGCCAGGATGGCGGCGTAGCGCCGCGTGGCGACGCGTTGGATCGAGCATTGCAGCACGGATGTTCGCCAGAGACGTCTGGGAGCCATGGTGCGACGACCGACGGCCCCCGTTGGGGTGAAATTGGCGGCAAATGCCGAAATTCCGGGGCGTTTCGAGCTTTGGCCCGAGAAATGTCGGACGGCCAGAAGGCCACGGGTCGCGTCATTGGCACACGCGTTGCAACCTCGGTTGTATCGGGGCGATCCGACGGTCCGAGCAGGCAACTGCCGCACCTCTTTCGTTTCGTTTGTTACTGGTCGTTTGCGACCGGTGCCGCAAGGTGATCGTCAGTCCGTAGCCACCGAGAGGCGACGGCACGGCGATGGAAACGATTGATCTCAGCCGCCGCCTGCGATTCAATTGGTGAACTCGCGATGGTCCAGACACCGTCTCGCTCTCGTTTGCCAAGGCGCCGAGTTTTGAACGCCACGATTGCGGAATTTCTTTTGCAAAACAGCGGCGACGCAGACGCGTTGGTGCGTCGTGCCGAGTTGTTGGCGCTGTTGGTTGGGTTGTCGGCGCGGCGGCGAGGTGAATTGGCCACGGCCGTCGAGCGGGCATGCGAGGCGATTGCCAAAGAAGGAAAGCCGGCGATCGTTCGCTTCTCACTCGTTAGTCGGGGAAGACAACCGTTCATCGAGGTCACGGTCGAACATCCCTCGCACGATCACGACGGGGCGGAAAAGGACGGAGCGGCCGCTTCGGGTCGGACATCGGGCGAAGAGGCACCCGGCGGTGTGGCTTCTCCGCCAAAAAGAGAATCGTTGCCGCCCGGTGCCGCACCCGGCACCGAACCTCGGCTGCCCGATGCGCTGGGCGCGCGATTGGCCGAGCTGGGGCAGATGATCGATCACTTCGAGGCCACGATGCGTCCCATGGCCGGCGCGATGATTCGCATGGCGCAGGCCCTTTCTTCATCCTTCGATCCGCCAACCGAAGCCGAAGTGGCCGACTGGGCGGCGATGCTTCAGGCCCGAACACTCGATGAAGCGCTGACCATGGCGCTGAGTCGGTATCGCATGCTGGCCATGGAACTGGCCTATGCCCGCGATCGCGAACAACTTCGCGAAGACCTGGGCGAAGGCGTGGCGGCCACCGAAAACATGGCGATGCTGTCGCTGGTGGTCAATAAGACCAAAAACGCCATTTCCATGATGGATGCCGACGGCACGATTCTTTGGGTGAATGAAGCGTTTCAGCGCATGACCGGCTACGGGGCGGAGGAAGCCGTTGGCAAGCGCCCCGATGAGTTGCTCTTCGGCCCGAGCACCGATCCGGACGTGGTGCGCGAGTACCATCAGGCATTGGCCAACGGGCATGAACTGACACAAGACATTTTGCTCTATCGCCGTGATGGACGAACCTTCTGGGCCGAGTGCAATTGCATTCCGGTTCGCGACAGCCAGGGTCGGGTGATTCGCTGGATCGGCATCGACACCGACATTACCAAACGGCACCAAACCGAAGAGGCGTTGCGCAAAGCGAAGGAAGCGGCCGAAGCAGCGAATCGGGCCAAGAGCGACTTTCTGGCCAACATGAGCCACGAGATTCGCACGCCGATGACGGCCATCCTCGGCTACGCGGATCTGCTGGACGACGAAAAGAATCTGACGGACGCAGGCCGC
>WGDQ01000422.1 GCA_015493185.1 Planctomycetaceae bacterium | reverse complement strand
GTGTATAAGAGACAGACCTTTGCGAGCGATCAGTTGCTGGCCGCCGTAGCGGCGACGCGGCGGAGGGCATCTTTGAGCGAAAGAACGCCAGCACTCTCGTGACGGGCGGTGGCGGCAACGGCAGCGGCAGGAGCCGGCGCCGTGTGTCCGCTGGAAACGGCGGGCTTCTTCACGTTCGCACGGTGCACCAACTCGCCGGCGGGCACGGTCAGCACGAGCAGGCCCAAACCGAAGGCCAGTCCGCCGGCCAGCCCGCCAGCCATAATCGCCTTGCGGCTGGGCCCAACCGGCTTGCTACCGATTACAGGTCCATCGACACGACCGATGAGGCTTGCGGCAGCCGCACCAGCCTGGCTTGCCCTGGCCTGCGAGAGATTGCGTCGGGCATCTTCCACGATTCGCGTTTGCTGTTCGACGGCAGCCACCAGGTTCGAGTATTCGGCTCGTAGGCCGGCCAATCGCTCCAATCGGCCTCGGGCTTCGTCGAGTTGCCGCAGGAGCGACGCCACACGTTGCTGATTCAGCTCTCGCTCGACTTCCAGGCTGCGGATGGCAACCGACAATTCACTGTAAATGTGCTGCCCGATCTCGCGTTCGGCCACCAACGCTGCCTGCACGCGAGGATGATCTTTCGACATCGAACCGAGCAACTGCGAGGTGCGAAGCTGAGCATCGATCAGGCCATCTTTCAGTCGTCGCAAAGCCGGCAGCGATTCGAGCAGCCGGTTGGGCATGGCCAACAACTGCCCGGGATCGCTTTGTGCGGCCTGCAACAGTTGCAACAGGCGGTCGTTCACCTCTACGTTCGATCGGGCGGCACGCAGATCGTTCTCCATATCGATCACCTTGCGGCGCAAGTCGCTCGTGTCGGCCGGATCTTGGTGCAAGATTCGCAATTCGGCCAGATCCGTGCCCACTTCACGTTCGAGCTGAGCGAGCCGGTCGGTTGTCGCCTTCAGATCGGCTTCGGCCAGCTCGACGCTTTTTTCCAATTCGCCGATCATGCTGCCGGCCTTGGTTTCGCGAAGCCGCTGAAGATGGGTGCTCAATTGATCGCATATGGCCGTGGCCAGTGCAGCCGCTCGCTGTCGGTCTTTGTCGCGTACTTTGAGGTAAAACACCTCAGTCGTACCGAATTCGGCCCCCTTGGGCGGGGCAAGCTTCACCACCTCGCGAAGATTTTCGACGTCGCGCTGTGAAGGCCAGAGGGTGTTTGCTTTGTGGTCGGCGGGGGGCCCCACTTTTTCCAACGCACCGTGCAGAACGGCTCGACTCAGCACGACCTGCATGATCGTTTCCTGCGTGATTTTCATCTCGTCGTCGTGGCGGAATTTGCCGGGGCTGTCGTCGCTGCTGACCGCCTCATTGCGAACAAACAACGTTTGACTCGCTTCCCAGGTATCCGAGCGAAGGGTCGCGTACACAGCGGCCAATACGGCAACCGTAACGGCCGGAATAACCCAACGCCGCCAGTATCGACGACAAACGTGCAACAACTCGACCGGGCTCGTGGCGGTGGCTTCTGTGTGATTCATCTTCAATTCAATCCCCGGAAAAGCGGGAGTGCACGAGGCCGGAAGCATGGCAAACATCGCCAGAGGGTGATGGCTTTCGTTGCAAGACCGATGCCAGGGCGGCAGAACAGACAATCACGATCTTTCACGCACGTCCGCAATTCATTGCCCCGGAACGATTTGCGTTCAAAAGTGCTCGTGGTGCGGCAAGACCGAACTTTTTCCCAACAAGGTGGCCGTGTTGAGCAAAAGCAACAGCGTGCAGCCAGAGGGAAACAGATTTGCCAACCTCCCGGGTTAACCCATAGTTGAATTGTCATCATCTTCGCCAGCGTTTGCCGCTTGTCGGCCCCATTGAGCCCGATTGAAACCACGATTCTTATCCCGCGAGCCGCAATCGTCGGGCCGTCCCGATTGTGCGCCACGGTCCGGGTCTTACTCGAAAACAAACATCGACGCGTACTAGCATGCAAATCACCCGGGTACACGACCGTTCTACGTTCCGGTTGCTGCAACAACCCTGGAATGCCTTGGAGGGCGATCATCCTTTCCGGTGTTGGGAATGGGTTGATGCTTGCTGGCAACATTTCGTCGATGTTTCCGTAGAGCACGCCGAGACCATCGCCGGCGGCATCTCGGCAAGTGATTCACCTGCTAAACCGTCGGGCCGTTCGCCAGCCCGTTTCACGGATGCTCCCGCTTCAACACGCTCAGATTCTCTTCCGTCGCAGCAGGCGCCGACCGCTCCCGCCCTCATATCTACAGAAAACGTCTCAACCACGAGTGGAGATCGCGCCGCCTCGAGTGCCTCACTTTCCGCAACAACGTTGTACGAGCCACGCCCACGGCGCGAACCTTTTGTTCTGGCCGTGCACGACACGGCGGGCCAACTTGTTGGCGCAGCGCCGTGGTTTATCGAGCATCGTCGCGGCGGCCACGCCGTTGTTCGCTGGTTCGGCTCTGAGCAGTCGTGTGCCGATTACCTGACTCTTCTGGCTCATCCTGAGCACGTGCCGGCCGTGGCCCAAACGCTGGCCGATTGGCTCACGACCGAGGGTGCCGGCTATTGGGATTTGCTCGAGCTCACGGCCGTCGACGCGGAAGACCAGGCGATGCGGTGTTTCGCCGGGGCCATGGCTGCCCGTGAGGCAACAGTGCACGAGTGTGCCGGAATGCGCTGCTGGCGCATTGCACTGCCTCGCACGTGGGACGAGCTCCTGGCCCGGCTATCGAAATCGCACCGTAAACAATGTCGCCGCGCGGAACGCGGCATACTGAGCAGTAAGAGAGCAACGGTTCATACCGCACAAACTGCCGAGCAGCTTGAGCAGATGTTTCCTCACCTGGTGGATTTGCACCAGCGTCGGCGGCAAAGTTTGGGCGAGCCTGGTTTGTTCGCCTCGCAGGCCTATACGCGCTTTCAGCAAGACATCATGACCCGCCTGCTTGCTCGCAACATGTTGAAACTGCATTGGCTCACGATCGACGGCTGCGTTGTGGCCATTCAATACGATTTGGCTGGTGGAAACACGATCTACAGCTATCAGTCGGGTCTCGATCCTGAGGCGCTCCAGCACAAGCCTGGCTGGTTGTTGCAACTGGCCGTGCTCAAACAGACCATCGAGCAGGGCTTCGCCTACTACGACTTTTTGCGAGGAGACGAGCCGTATAAGGCGCATTGGCGTGCCTCGCCTCGACCCACGATCGAGCTGCGCATTGCCCCCAATCGCATCCTCCCGCGCATTCGTCTTGGCTTTTGGGCCGGGCAACAAAACGTGAAACGCTGGATCAAAACCGGCCTGAGCAAAACCACCTCGACCGCATTGCACCGCTAGACAGGAACGACCATGCCCGTTTGGAAACGCCTTTTGCTAACGGCCTACTACTACGGTTTTCATCCCCATCGCTGGTGGCGCAACCGTCGCCTGGCGGCGGAAGGGAGATTGCCACTGGTCGTGCTGATCTATCATCGCATTGCCGACGATGCTGCCAATGTGTGGACAACGCATCCACGGGTGTTTGCACGCGATATCGACTGGCTGCAACGTCGCTTTCGGCTAATCTCGCTTGAAGAGGTTCAACAACGGATCCGGCAAGGCTACAACGACGAGCCATGTGTGAGCATCACCTTCGATGACGGCTATGCCATCAACTGTGAAGTCGCCTTGCCGCTATTGATCCAACGGCGCATTCCGCTGACGTATTTCGTATCGACGGCGCCCATACTTGAAGGTGCGTACTTCGAGCATGATCTGCGAATGGGCAATCGCTTCCGCCCCAACACGTTGGCGGAAATTCGCCAGTTAGCCGACCAAGGCGTTGAAATCGGCGCGCACACACGAACGCATCCCGATCTGGGGCGCGTTCACGATCTGCGCCAGCTACGCGACGAAATCGTCACGGCGACCGAAGATCTGCAAGATGCCGTCGGTGTGCCGATTCGGTATTTTGCCTTTCCGATCGGACAACACGCGAATCTCAATGCCCAGGCGTTTCATTTGGCACGGCAATGGGGCTTCGAGGCGGCTTGCTCTGCCTATGGAGGTTTCAACGAACCTGGTGGCGACGCCTTTCATTTGCAACGTGCCGGCGTCGATGGTCCGGCGATTTTGACCAAGAACTGGGCCACGCTCGATCCTCGCAAGAAGTATCAAATTCGCCGATTCGACTACGGCGAGGCCCCGGAGCCGGCGCCCGAACCCGTGGGGGTAGCCGCCGGTGAGTAACGTGGCTTATCACACGTCAGCCGCCACCGAGGCGCCCACGAGCGATCGACTTCGCAGCGACACGCTCGTCGACAGCGTGCTCATTCTTATGGGCATGACCGTCGTCCAACGTCTGGTTGGGTTTGCCCGTGGCGTGCTCGTTTGTCGTTGGCTTTCGCCCGAAGAGCTGGGGCAGTGGGACATGGCGTTCGGTTTTCTGGTATTGGCCGCGCCGCTGGCCATTCTCGGTTTGCCCGGCTCGTTTGGTCGCTATGTCGAGTACTTTCGCCAGCGTGGGCAACTGCGAACCTTTTTGCGGCGCACCACGGTAGCGACGATCGTTTTTTCGTGCTTTGCTGCCGGGCTTGTGGCGTTATGGCCGGCCGGGATATCGCGGCTCGTCTTTGGCGACACGCTGCATGCACGAATGGTCCTGCTGATGGCTGGCTGCCTGCTGCTGGTGATCGCCTATATGTTCATGACCGAGTTATTCACAGCACTGCGGCTCTATCGACGGTCGTCGGTCTTGCAGTTTTGCAATAGCTTGTTGTTCGCCACGCTAAGCGTGGTTCTACTGCTGGGTTGGCGTGCCACCGCGGCCAGCATGTTGGTGGCCTATGCCGGGGCATGCCTTGCGGCCACGCTGCTGGCGCTTTATTGGCTGCGTGACGTGTGGCTCGACGTGCCCGAGCCCTCGCAGGCCGCGCCGCACAAAGCATTTTGGGCCAAGGTCATTCCCTTCGCGCTGTGGATCTGGGTTTCTAACTGGCTCACCAACCTGTTCGAGGTGGTCGACCGCTACATGCTGCTGCACTTCAGCAACTTTTCGCCCATTGTCGCCATGGAGCAGGTGGGACACTACCACAGCGCTCGGGTCGTGCCGGTGCTGTTGGTATCGGTATCTGGATTGCTGGCCTCGCTGTTGCTCCCGCACCTGAGCCACGACTGGGAAACCGGACATCGCGAACAGGTATCGCGGCGCGTCAACCTGACGCTCAAGCTCTTTGGTTTGTTGCTCGTCGCGGGCGGCGCGCTGATTTTGCTGGCCGCGCCGTTTCTGTTCGGCGTGGTGTTTGAGGGGAAGTTCGACGGCGGGCACGCCGTGCTGCCGTGGACGTTGGCCTATTGCTGCTGGTTCGCGTTGGCTTTGCTGGCTGAAACCTATCTGTGGTGCTCCGAACGTGCGTCGCTGGGCAGTCTTGCGTTCGGCATTGCTCTGGCGGCCAATATCGGACTGAACCTGCTGCTGGTGCCTCGCTATGGCCTGCAAGGTGCCGTGATTGCCACAGCAATTTCCAACCTGCTTGGCCTGGCGCTGGTTCTCTGGCTGGCTGCGATGTGCGGTTTGCGCGTCTCGCGCGGTGTCGGCATCGTGATTGCCCTGCCGCTACTGTTGATATGGGGACTTACGGCCCTGGCCGTCGGTCTTGCTCTTGTACTGGCTATCGTATTGCTGAGCGATTGGTTGCTTTGCTCCGACGAAAAGCAGCGGTTACTCAATCTTTTCATCGAGTATCGAGAAAGGTTGCGCACGCGGTTGCAACGTGGCCGATAAGTGTCCGCATCTTCGGCCCACGATGGCGACGCCCGCGCGATGTCTGACAGACTGTGGTGAGCCATCGTGTGTATTGTCGGCTTGCGAATATGGCTTTGCTAACAACTCGACATGTGAGGAGATAAAAACGTCAATGAATGCCTCACCGTATCCACGTATGACCGACCCCGCCGATCGCGGCCCACTTCGCGTCATGTTTCTGACCACGACCATGACAATCGGCGGCTACGAAACGCTGCTGTTCAATATGATCCGTCGTATCGATCGCCAACGTGTGCTGCCCGAGCTTTGCTGTCTGAAGGAAAAAGGCGAATTAGGCGAAGCGCTGGCCGACGAAGTGCCCGTATTCGATCGTCTGTTGCGTCACAAATTCGATGTTGGCGTTGTGCGGCGCCTCGAACGCCTGTTCCGCGAGCGTCGGATCGACGCCGTCGTAACCGTGGGAACGGGCGGCGATCGCATGTTTTGGGGCCGACTGGGTGCCCGGCGTGCACGGGTGGCGGTCGTGGTTTCGGCGATTCATTCAACCGGCGTGCCCGACTATATCGAGTGGCCCAACCGCCTGCTGGCTCGGTGGACCGATGCCTTTATCGGTGCGGCCGCTCCGCATGCCCGTTATTTGATCGACGAGGCCGGCTGTCCGTCCGACAAGGTGGTGGTCATTCCCTACGGCATCGACCCGGAAAGATTCGCACCCCGTCCGGCCAATCCGGCGCTGATGGCCGAATTGGGCCTGACCGCCGAAAACCCTGTGGCCGGCATCGTGGCCGTGCTTCGCCCGGAAAAGCACCACGAGCTATTTCTGCGAGCCGCGGCCTTGGTGCGGGAACGGCTGCCCGAGGCCCGTTTTCTGATTGTTGGCGATGGTCCTCGCCGACCGGTCATCGAGCAGCTTCGCGCCGAGTTGAACTTGCAAGACACAGTGCAGATGCTCGGCAAACGGACCGACGTTCCCGAGTTGCTTGCGCTGATGGACGTATTGCTGATCACCTCGCATATGGAGTGCAGCCCCGTTTCGATTCTCGAGGCCATGGGGTGCGGCAAAGCGGTGATTGCCACACGCGTCGGCTCGATTCCCGAGTCGGTGGAAGACGGTCGCACCGGTTTTCTGGTTCCGCCCGGCGATGCCGAGGCACTGGCCGGACGGCTCTGCGAAGTATTGAGCGATCGATCGCTGGCCCGTCAGCTCGGCGAGCAGGGGCGGGCCCGCATTCTGGAGCGTTTCACACTCGATCGCATGACGCGACAGTATGAGGACCTGGTGATCGATCTTTACCGCCGCAAGTGCCGACTCGCCGGCTTCGAACAGCCATCATCGACCGACGCGTGCGCGGCTTGCGAACCACCCGTCGAGGTTGGCACCGCGTAGCAGGCCACAACGCGCCTCGCCATTTGCCGCTATGCGCGCATTTGAACCCTTGGCCCCTCGGTGCTGCCCTCGCTGTAGGGCGATGGGGGTCAGCCGGATTACAATAAATTTGAGCGAATGCCATTCGCAGCCCGTGCAGTGCGCAGCGTGGGTGCCACATTATGTGAATGGGCATGCCATCACTTTTTGGGCGCGGGTGGCTTCTTGCCGTATTTCGCCTCGTAGCGGGCGGCAAACTTGGCCTCCAGCTCCGGATGGCAGATAAAACATTGCGACTCGGCCCGGTCGTGCTCTTCACACCAATCGCCCTTGGCCTGTGCGCGCTCGGCGGCTTCGCTGCTGCATAAAGTGCATTCTTCCTCCGGCACCCCGTGCTCCGCGCACCACCAGCCGCTATGATCGTCGACCACGGTCTCAACAGCCGCCGGTTCGGCCTGTGTGGCCGCTTGATCGCCCGCAGGCCCTGCTTTCTGGCTGCAACCGGTCACAAACGCCGTGGAGCCCAACAACAAAGCCGTAAGAAAAGACGCTTCCATCATCTGACGCATCCACATCATCGCGAGGTTCCTTTGTACGGATCTTCAATCTTCAAAAAAACGAAACAACTACCTGCAAAGACAATGATCAGAGTCGAACGGCTCTTGCTCTACACGAGAAAAAACAATCACCTCCCGAGATAACCACCGATTCGGCCCGGGCACAACACGGCTATCATGGTGCGATCGGCACGACACAACTGGCATGGCTGGTCCGGTCCAGCCATGCTCATCCAACAGAGACCGCTTCCAAAGTAGCGGCTTCTTCATGCTGCGATGTCGCAGACGGAGACTCTTCGTCCGCATGACCACCCAGCCCTTGAAATACCATGTACAGCACCCGCAGCACCAATAGCGACATCACCATGGCGCTGATCACACCCCCGATCACCACAGTTGCCAGGGGCCGTTGAACCTCGGCCCCCATGCCTGTGTTGAAGGCCATTGGCACAAACCCCAGGCTGGCCACCAGCGCCGTCATCAGCACAGGTCGCAACCGGGTCATGGCGGCCATTTCGACGGCGTGTTCCAGGTCGGCCCCCCGTTGCCGAAGCTGTCGGATGTAGGAAACCAGCAGCATATCGTCGAGCACGGCCACACCCGAAAGGGCCACAAATCCGACGGCCGCGGAAATCGAAAACGGCATGTCGCGCAACCACAGAGCGAAAATGCCACCGGTCCATGCAAACGGCACGCCGGTAAAAACCCGCAGTGCGTCAATCACGTTGTGATAGGTCATGTAGAGCAATACGAAAATCAGCAACAGCGCAATCGGCACGACGATCAACAGTCGGGTTCGCGCCCGTTGCAGGTTTTCGAACTGGCCTCCCCACTCCACGCGGTAGCGGCTGCTGGGCAGTTGAACCTCCTCGTCGATCCGTTTCTGCGCTTCGGCGACAAAGCTACCCATGTCACGTCCGCGAACATTCGAGGTAATGGTGATACGGCGCTGCCCCCATTCGCGTGTGATGGTTGATGGCCCTTCGACAATTTGGATGTCGGCCAATCGCCTTAACGGAATGGTTTCGCCCGCGGGCGTGGTAAGCAGCATGCGGCCAATGGCCTCGGGGCTTCGACGCAGCGATTGCGGCAACCGCACGATGAGCGGGAAGCGCAATTGCCCCTCGAAGACTTCTCCTACCGGCATGCTTCCCAACGATTCAACCAGATCCAACACATCGCGTGCCGACACGCCATAGCGGGCAATTTCTTCCTGCTTCACTTTGATCTGCAATACCGGCTGACCGGCAACCTGCTCGACCGCCACGTCGGCGTTGCCCTCGATCGATCGCAAGATTCGCTCAATTTGCCCGGCCTTCTCCAGCAGCACGTCGTAGTCGTCGCCGAATAGCTTGCACGCC
>WGDQ01000421.1 GCA_015493185.1 Planctomycetaceae bacterium | reverse complement strand
TAAGAGACAGAGCAGCAACATTTCGCTTGTGTTGGATGCGCTGGGTGGCTCAACCACCGGCGGTGTCAACGTTGGTGTGAGTGGTTCGCTCGACATCACGGCTGACAACGTCGGCGTGGATGCGCTGGCCCTGTCCATCGACTCGGGTTCCTTGCTGCTGGACGATGGTTCGTTGGGTCTGAGCTTGGGGCCGCTCGGTGGCGTGTTGGCCGATCTGATCGGCATTGGCGTCAGCGTTGCAAGCGGCCCGCTCACCCACGTGAGCAGTTCTGGTGGTGTTAACATTTTCGATGCCGCAGGTGCAACGCTGAGCCTCGATTCCGGCATGATCACCTATGAGGCCACGGGCTATGCCGGCACGCTGTTGCCCCCAGGAACGTTCGACTTCGCATCGAGCCCGCTGAGCTTGGTAGTCACACCTGGCAACACGATCAAGCTGCTGGAAACGCCGAAAGATGCGACCACGAACAACGTTTCGCTGGTCATCCCGATTTCGGTCGTGCAGTCGATCGCCACTTCGCCGGTCGACATCAACGCCACGCTCGACGTGCTGATCATCGCCACTGGCATGAAGCTCACCGACAACGGCCCGCCGATCATTCCTGAGCCGAGCAGTTGGCTGCTTATCGGCCTGGGTCTGATGAGCGTCGTTCCGATGATTCGTCGTCGGCTGCGTCGCTAAAGCGACCGCTGTTGTAGTTGTGTGAAATCTTAGAGCCGTCCCCGAAACGGGGACGGCTTTTTTTTATGTCCATCGCACTGCGCAGGTTTAACAGAGGACCTTCGCCTGCTTCCGCAGACGCTTTCTTGTGGGCTCCCTGCGGCAGGGGTATGATGGGAGAAAAGGTCGCCTACGCCAATGGTTTCGGTCTTCGTCCCAAACGGCGCTTTCCCTGTGCAATAGCACACCAAGCTTGGGCTTCGATTCTTTTTCAGCTCCTCTTCTTTTTGGGCAGCGTATTTGATGGCGGTGTCGCAAGTTGCCGATGCGCCGGCAAGCGAAAGTGCGCCAGGGTTTCGTGACCCCGTCGCCTTGATTTACGGAATGGCCCTTTGCTCGGGTGCCGCGGCGCTCATCTACGAGATCTGTTGGGCCCGAATGCTGGCGCTCACGTTCGGCAGCACAACGCTGTCGGCCAGCGCCGTGATTGCCGGCTTTATGGGGGGCATGGGGCTAGGAGCCTGGCTGTACCATCTCGTCGGTCGGCGGTTCGCCTCGCCCATGGCGGTTTATGCGGCGCTAGAGCTGGGAATCGCGCTGTCGACAATGGCCGTAAGCCCGCTCTTTTACCGATTGCCTCAATGGTTTGTGGCCATTTCTCGGGCCGGCTATGGCGAAGGGGTCTTGCTGGGCGCCCGCTTTGCAATCGTGCTGGCGCTGCTGACCGTGCCCGCGGCACTGATGGGGGCCACGTTTCCGGCGCTCTGCACCGCGTTGATTCGCACGGTCCGCGGTTTCGATCGCCATCTGGGCATGATCTACGGCATCAACACGGTGGGGGCCGCTCTTGGTGCTGTGCTGGCAGGTATCGTATTGATCGAACGCCTAGGGTTGAGCTCCACCGTACGCGTGGCCAATGCAGTGAACATTATGATCGCCGCGGCGGCAATTTGGATCGCACGCCGTGCATCGTACGCTGGGGCCGATCGAACATCCCCCGGTCCTGCGACTGAGACAACTCACATTCCTACCCAGTTGCCACGCGTGCTGACCGGCGCCGTATTGCTGCTTTCAGGATTCACCACGTTGAGCTACGAAATCTTTTGGTTTCGGGGGCTTCGGTTTCTGGTGGGCAATAGCACCTACGCGCTCACCATTGTGCTGGTCATCTTTCTCATGGGATTGGGGATCGGCTCGCTGGGATTTCGATGGAGTTTGCGGCTCGGCACTCCGGAGCGCGCCTTGGCGGCGGTCCAAAGTGCAATCGGCGCGTTGGCCATGGTAGCCGTTGGAGTAGCCTGGTTGTTTTTGCGCCCTGGCACACTGCACGACTCGGTGAGTGTTTTTTCCGGTGCGCTGCGGCAGTTGCCCTGGTGGGGGAAGCTGCTGGCCGATGCGGGCGTGGCCGCCGTGGTGATGCTGCCAGCAACGCTCATGATGGGGCTGTCGTTCCCGCTGGCAAGTCGTTTGTTTCTTGGCGATGTTCGCAAGTTGGAAGCGCGAGTGGGGCTGGCCTATTTGCTGGCCAATATCGGAAGCATTGCCGGCTCGATCGCGGGCGCCGTTTGGCTGTTGCCCGCCTGGGGTGCTTTAGGAGCCACCAAGTTGTTGGCCATTGTAAATCTGGCTCTGGGGCTGTGGATTGTTGGTTGGCTTTTTTGGCGGCAGAAAGACCGCGACGCGGCACTGGTTGCCGTCGTGCCGGCGGTGGCCGTCGTGCTGCTGTTTTTTTACCTGCCCGAGCGTTTCGAATTTGTTGGGGAACGGAGCGTTTTCGAGAACAACACCGTGATCCGCACCGTCGACGGCGATCTGGCCACGGTGCAGGTGCTGGAAAACCCATTGCGTCCATACGCCCGCGGCATGGCGATCGACGGCTGCGTGATTGGTGTCACACGCAATTTCTACCCGCGGCTGTATTTCAAGCAGCTCTTGCTGGCCCATCTGCCGATGGTCATCGATACCAGGCACCGTCACGTTTTGCAGATCGGTCTTGGGTCGGCAACCACGCTGAGTGCGCTGTCGATTTATCCGCAAATCGAGTCGCTCGAATGCGTCGAGATCAACCGACCTGTGGTGCAGTTGGCTCGCCAGTATTTCACTCACGAAAGCCAGGTGCTCGACGACCCGCGCGTTCAGGTTCATGTGGAAGACGCGCTTTACTTCCTGTTACGAACCGAGCGGCGTTACGACGCGATCATTTCCGACGGCAAGCAGAACCCCGGATTCTCGGGCAACGCCACCATGCTGTGCCACGATTTCTACCGATACGCGCGAAATCGCCTGACCGACGAAGGGCTGTTCGTGCAGTGGATTCCGCAGGGAATGTTGCCGGAAGAATTCCGCATCGTGTGTCGAAATTTTTCCGACGTTTTCCCCTATGGTGCCGTATTCTCGTACCTCGATCGCGCCGTGATTCTAGTTGGCTCGAAAGCTCCGCTGGCCGGGCGTCCGCGCATGTCGATGGCCGAATACCGAGACCTCGGCGTGGCTGAAGCGCTGGCCTCGTACCATTTGCGAAACCCGGATGCCGTGTTGGCACACCTGATTTGCGATCGCGATCAGCTCGCGGCCGAGGTAGCAACGGCGCCGCTCAGCACGTGGGACCGCAACCGGATCGAGTTCCTGGACTTCAAGGCGCCGTATTCGGCGTACAAGAAGGCCCCCGCGATCAATATGATTTTGCTCATGCGGGCCAATCGCCGGCCGCCGGGCGAGGCTGACGATTTGATCGCTTCGCTTGATCCAAACGTGTACGAGGCCTGCCAGCTTGTCCGCTCTGCTTATGCCCACGCCATTTTAGGCCGATTCGATCAGGCCATGGAACTCGTTCAGCAGGCCGTTGCTACCGACCCGAATAACACGGAAGCCCGCAACGCCGTCGAGCACATCCGCACCCTCTACGATCACGCCGCACAGCGCGCTTCTGGCTGAGTGCTCCTCTAACGCTGCGCAACCGCCCTCTATCCCGCGCCGTCTGCCCCCGAAAGCAAGCCGGGGAGTTGTCGCGGCGATGGCTGGCAGCGTTTCTAATCATCCCAGATAGCACCGCAGCGCGTTCCGCGCAGTCCGGCAGTCGGCCATGGCTACTACACAGCCGTTTCCATAGGCCGCTGCACACCTGCCGGTCGGCTGGCTTCCACCCCCACTTCAGCCCGGCGCGGGACAATCTGGAACTTCGAACATTCAGCCGCGGCATGATGCACTAATGCCCATACCGAATCCACTCGGCATGCCACCACAGCAGCAACGCTGCTGCCGTTGCTCCTCCGAAGCCTGGGCAGTGTCGGCCAATTCACGCACGCTTCGACATGCCGACTCGTAATGCAGACTTGGCGCGTCGCCGTGTTACGATCAGACCAACGATGCCACAGATGCACAGAACGCTCGACGACGGTTCGGGGACGGGCAGCATCGATGTTGTGACCGAATCGAACGATGTGCCGATACGGATTTCATCCACCGCCCAGGCACTTTCGCCCCAGAGAAGCAACCGATCGATTGTCTCGTTGTTGATGCTCGCCGTGCTGAACTTGTCCCATGGGTTCGGTAGTTCGAGCGTACTGCCTGGTGAAAATCGTTCGAAATAAACTCGGTCGGGCGTGTTTCCGCTGTGGGCCTCGATTCGCGCCACCACTAAATACGTGGTGTCGTTGAATACGCCGTCGTCTTGCATGGTCGCATCAACCACGGTGCCGCTGAGTAGTGCTTCCATCGAATTCGTACCACCGGTGCTTGGTGCGCCGATTTGGATTTCCGCATCGTTCACAGGGTGCGGTCCGCTGTTGAGCGACAGGACGGCTCGCAGCGTGTTGAACACGCCCTCGTTATCCGTTTGGCGGCGAAATAGAAAGCTCAGATAAACCTCCTGATCCACACTCAGATCGATCGGCTGTGTGAGCATACGCGACGAAACACGTCCGTAGGGCAAGTTGCCCGATAGCACTTCCTCCGGGTTGTAGGCGTAGCCTCCCTGCGGACTGATGGCCGTAACCGTTGCTTGCGAGCCCGGCGGAAACGGGAAACTGTTGGGCAACGTTTCCAAACCGGGCGATGGCGTAACCTGCAAGGGCTGCCAACCCGACGATTCCTGCCAGGGCGATGCCCAACCACTTCCGCCATTGAGCCCCGTCAGCGGATCACCTGCCGTGGCGCTCGGATAATCGAACGGCTCATAGGCGAGCAGTGCCGCTTGCACCGGGCGGCCTTTTCCCATAAGCGAAACCACGGCCGACAGCAGAAGGAACAATACGACGCGATGGTCGGGCAATCGTAACCGAGGGGCGTTTGTTCGCTTGCGGGTTGCGTTCGTTTTCTTCGTCGCACGACGGGTGCCCGGGCATTTTGCGCAGTTCATGGTGTTCTCCACTGTGCGGTGCTTCGGCGCGAAGAAACGGCCCGTCTTGGAGAACCTGTGTTCTCAAGCACCCTGTCGGTCGATCGTTCTGGCAAGACAAACCAGCCTACGACTTCGATCGACCGGAGGTGCAACGAAAGCACAAGTACCCCCGCGCAGAGCGCCCGCGTGTTCAACTGAAGCCCCCGCAGGATTGTCACACAAGCAGGCTAGCAATTTCAACCCTGCAACAAGGGGAAACGCCGCGTGCAAGATCCGTGGCACCACGAGCCCGCCGCGCGCTTCTATCATTGGTCAACACACCGGCTCAATCCACCAGCACGCTCGCAAACGTTTCGCATGTGGTTAACTTGCCATGGCAACGGTCGAAACATGGACAGACACGACACGATCCAAAGTTCGCGCCGTGCCAAGCGTGCGGGCATGACACAGTGCGGAGGATGGTAAAAGAACTTGCCGCATGGTGCAGCGGCCTGCCAGCCCGGCGGTGGCGACGGCACCGCAGCGGCGCAAAAAGAAAGAAAGCCGCCCAGGGCATTTGCTCCCGGCGGCTTTGTGCTTCGTGGTGCGGCGCGATGCATCACGCCGCACAAGGCGGAGGGCATGGGACTCGAACCCACAACCCCTTGCGGGGCACCTGATTTCGAGTCAGGCTGCTAACCAATTCGCGTACCCTCCGGCTGTGAAAAAAATCTAACGCCCCAGGCCCCATATGACAAGCGGGCATCGGTCAGTCGCCGAGGGGATCGCCCCCGGTTCGCAAAACGCTGCTGTAGGAGCCCGCCTATCAAAAGAGCCTGAGGGAATATCTGCCTGCCAGCCGTCTGAAAGCAAGGCCGCGATCAAACAACGGGCTACTGCTGCAATGTTTTGGCTCACCGGGCCCTTTCTCAATATTTACTATTACTCGTCCCGGCGGCCGATCGTTCACTCGTTCGTGGCCCGGTAGCTTGGTTCGAGCATGCCACGTTTTTCGCCCGTATTTCGAAGGCCTCAATGTTCCGTGAAGGGACGATTCGGCTGGCCGGAACCGCGGACAGGGCAACGTCCCACGCCTCGGGCGACAACCGAGAACTCGGCATCCGACTCAGAGGCAAAATGGGCAAATCGCTCGAAGCACGCG
>WGDQ01000420.1 GCA_015493185.1 Planctomycetaceae bacterium | reverse complement strand
CGCTTTGCGGTTCTCGATGCGTGGCGCGGTCGCCCGTTGTTGGTGACGCTGCCTCGGTATCGGCGTGCAACGGTACGTAGGCGATGGTGAAGCTCATCGCCAGAAAAGCTGAAACCATACAGCACGCGCGCACTTGTCTGTGCCGTGTTTGGCCATGGCCGCGACATCGGTTTGCGAGATTCAAGAAAGAAAGGCGCTGGGGTGGCTGGATCATGGAGGCGCTTTGCTCCTTTCCTCCCGTGGCAAATTTTCAACGACGGTTGGTGGGGTGGTCACGGTGAATCGCCTGCCATAGCAAGCGTTCTAGCGTCACGACCTCTTCGGTAGAAAAGCGGACGCGATCGGCCAAGCGGCGCAGCGACGGCGACATGGGCAATTCCGTGCCTGGCGGCAGTGAAGAGAGTGCGAAGGCCGACGGCTTGGGCACACCGACAATGAATTCATTGGCATCGACGTGTAACACAGATTCTTCCACGATACCTGGCTTTAATAATCGAACCGTTCCCTCGACAAACTCATAGCGGGGCGGCTTCGTGAAAATCTTCAACAACCACGTGACCGTGTTCAACTGACCGGTTGCCGCGTCGACCAGCACATGGTAGCGCAAGGCAATCGGAACGTGCCCATCTTTTTCGGCATAGTAGCCGGGAGCGTCGAAAACCACCATGGTTGGCGTGCGAGCCACGCGCATAGTGAGATTCAATTGTTTTTCCGACTGCGACAACACGGTGGCTCGTAACAGCCCCAAATCGGCTCCGAGTGCCCGATGTGTGCGGCTGGAAACGATGGTTGGTTTGCCCTTTACTTGTGTGCCCAGCCCTGCGCCCACGCGTTTTAGCCAAAAGGAAGTCGCGGCTTCCGAGCCGCCTTTGGCGACATCCGCGGCAAATGCCGTGAATAGAAAATCCGAGTGCCGCAGTACGATGTTCGGCACCTTGTCGATGTCGCCCGCTGCCACGCGGGGCTGGCTTTTCAAAATCAGGTGCGACCAACCTTTCGGGGCGCGATCTTCAACCACTGTGCCCGGTTCGATATGGGGCAAAGTTGTTGGCTGTACATCAATAAGGGCCTCGGCCGCTTCGATCGTTGGACAGGTTGCGACGACAAAAACAGAAACGACCCGCAGCAATTGTGCGATGGCTACGGTCGATTCAACATGCAAGTTTGGGTGCGACCGAAAGATTGACCTCCTCGAAAGACGATGGCCACGAGAGAAGCTCTTGTTTCGTTCCGGCACCATTTGTCGCTGCGCGAAGTCCATTCCAAGCGAGTTCCTAGAACCTAGAGAAGCGCTTCACCGGCGGATTTGTTCGAAACGGGGATGCGTGGTCCGCGATTGTGTTCCGCTTGCAGCGCGAAGTTGCCGATAGCCGAGCCAAAACGCGCATTGCATTTTAGGAAACGTGAACGCACGCGTTGCGGGAATGACCATTTCGCAATGGTTGCAACCGCTGACCTTTAATGTATGCAAACTTCGTGGCAATTCACAACAAACGGACCTAAAATGCTCCTTCACCGAGAGACGGTACGCGGTTCGCTCCCAATGCCAGGTATCTGCGGGATGCAACTGCCTCATGTGAACCGGGGGCACTGGTTGCGAGATACGGGTTGGCGGCTTGGTTTTTCTCTCCGAAAGTGAGAAACATAAGCAAAGGAGAAAGAGGCAAGTTTCCGTACACCTTGCTCGTGCCCGCTGGTAATTGGCTGACAGCCGCACCGGGATGTGGGCTGCTATGGCGCCGTTGCCGTCTTGCCTCCAAGCGAAGATGGCCAACTGCACGGAACCAGTTGGCCATCGTTCTGTCACGCATCGTGCGGGGTTGCTTCCCGTGTTGTAGCGACGGTGACGAGCTCGCCATGAGTTGATCGGGTGCGACTCAAGAGAAGAGATGCTCGCACCGTCGGCAACGAACGGAGTGTCGGCAACGTTGCGAATGTTCTGTGGTGGGGCAGGAAGTCAGAAGCAATACCGAGGCATTGCGCGCACCATAGCTTTTTTTCAGGCAACGTTGCAGCACGGTCTTGGTTGGCAGTCAAAGGGCAGCGCGCCGCTTCGCCTACCGGTAACGCCATAAAATACGCCGCCACGAGATGACCGAATCGATGTCTTTTGTCGCACACGATCACAGCGAAAATGCACCGCCGCACGACCTGACAACGCTGGTCGACGTGTTGGCTTTTCGTGGCGACCGTTGCGCCGAGGAGTTGGCTTACACATTTTTGTTGGATGGGGAATCGGAGGAACGGCATCTCAGCTATGGTCAATTGGCGCGTCAGGCAGCGGCTCTGGCCAATCGTCTGGTTGCCGCCGGTGCGACCGGCGAGCGGGTGTTGCTGGTTTATGATGCTGGGCTCGAGTACATCATTGCGTTTTTTGCCTGCTTGCAAGCCGGTGCCGTGGCGGTGCCTGTCTATCCCCCCGACCCCATGCGGATTCGCCGCACCTGGCCACGATTGCAGGCGATTGTTCGTGATGCACAGGCTCGGTTCGTATTGGCGGAGTCGTCGTTGCTCGAGTGGGCCGATCGATGGATCGACGGGCTGCCGGGCGTGGAACATGTGATTGCCAGCGATGAAGTGGCTACACCGCCGGACGCGTTCGAGACTTCGGCTTTGTGGCAGCCGGTTATCGACGGTGAAACGTTGGCTTTCTTGCAATACACGTCGGGCTCGACGGCAGAGCCGCGGGGCGTGATGCTCTCGCACGCCAACCTCTTGCACAATCTTCGACAACTACACCGGCTCGACCATGAAGGCGTTGTCGGTGTTTGTTGGCTGCCGCCCTATCACGATATGGGCCTGATCGGCGGTATTTTGCTGCCGGTGTTCAGTGGTCGGCGCAACGTGCTGATGTCACCGCTCATGTTCGCGCAGCGTCCGGCGCGGTGGGTGGAGGCTATTTCGAAGTATCGAGCGAAAACAAGCGGCGGGCCGAATTTCGGCTACGAATTGTGTTTGCGTAAAACGCCTGCCTCGGTGCGGCAGCGTCTCGATCTGAGCTGCTGGACCCTTGCTATCAGTGGCGCCGAGCCGATTCGGGCAGCCACGTTGCGGCGTTTTGTCGAGGTCTTCGGACCGTGCGGTTTCCGTTCTGCGGCGTTTTACCCGGGATACGGATTGGCCGAAGCCACGCTACAGGTAAGCGGCGCTACGCCTCGCGTGGAGCCGACCTTACGGGATTTCGATGCCGGAGAGTTGGCTCATCACCGCGTTGTCGAAATACCTGCCGAGGGCAATAAACAACGGGCGGCTTCGCCGTGGCGAACGACGTCCAGTGGATCGGCTCTTTCGGCAGACAGTGCCCGAAAGCCTTATGACGCGGTGCAGTGCGGAGCATCTGAACGCGGGATACGAACGGCCCGCTCGGAAGCGGGGTTTGCGGATGCGGCGCAAGCGTGTCGTCGGGCGCAAACATTGGTGGGTTGTGGTCGGCCAATCGCAGATACAACCGTTCGCATCGTTGATCCACAGAGCCTTGCAGCTTTGCCCGACGGTCGGGTTGGTGAAATCTGGGTTCGTGGGCCAAGTGTGGCCAGAGGGTACTGGCAACGTCCGGAGGCGACGCAACACGTCTTTCAAGCACGTCTGGCACATACCGACGAGGGACCGTATTTGCGAACAGGTGACCTGGGCTTCATTCACCAGGACGAGCTGTTCATTACGGGACGGCTGAAAGACGTGATTGTTGTGGCGGGTAAGAACTACTATCCGCAGGACATCGAGCGTACGGTCCAATCCGTGTGCGAGCACTTGCGACCCGACACCGGCGCCGCCTTTGCGATTGAACGGGATGCGCAATCGCAGCTTGTCGTAGTACAAGAGGTTGCCCGCCACCGCCGCGTCGACTTGCAACAGTTGTTAAAAGACATCCGGAGCCGCATTTTTTCTGCACACGGGCTGATTGCATACGACATTGTGCTGATCGTGCCCGGTACGCTACCGAAAACGACCAGTGGAAAAATCCAACGTCTCGAATGCCGTAAGCTGTACGAAGAAGGTGGCTGGTCGCCGCTCGCGCAGCTTCGAGCAATGAACGGTTGTGCCGATGCTCGTCGCGAGGAAGCACGTCGGCCAAAAACGGCCACAGAGCACAGGCTGCTCGCTCTTTGGCGCGAAGTGCTTGGAGTAGAGCAGATTGCGGCCAACGCCGATTTCTTCTCGCTCGGCGGACAATCGTTGTTGGCCACGCAGTTGATGCTGCGGGTTTGTGAAACGTTCGATATCGAACTGCCGGTCAGCGTTCTTTTCGAATTTCCTACATT
>WGDQ01000419.1 GCA_015493185.1 Planctomycetaceae bacterium | reverse complement strand
TATCGGAATTCATAGCGGCACCGCCCTCTTGTAACGGCCATGTGTTTCGGCGTGACCGCCTGCTCGGCCGACTTGCAGGCCAGTGCCGGTCGTCGGAAATTAGCGCCCTACGTGCACCAGACAAAGAAGGAGAGAGATCGAACGATGCAGGCTCAAGCTCTCGGAAGACCCTGGCATGCGACGTTAACGCAGCTCAATGAATCGCCGGCCCGTCGACCTGCCGCAGATGCCGAAGGTGCGATCGGTCAGCAGAACACACACACACGCCGACGAGCGCCTCTCTGCGGTGGTATTTGGTTTGCATCGTTCATCGCCGCCCTTTTTGCAAACACGCTGTTTGCCGCCGACGAAGCGGCGCTGCCCGAGGTCTACCGCGACACGTTCGATTCGGCAGATCACTGGCAGCCTACCGATCCGAAGGCGTGGGAAATCGTCGAAACAGAGCGGGGCAACGTTTACCGACTGGCGCGCCAGAGCCAATATCAACCGCCACACCGCAGTCCGCACAACATCAGCTTGCTTCGAAATGTGACCGTGGGCGATTTCGTGCTAGACGTCGACGTCCGCAGCACCACACGTGATTACGCCCATCGCGACGTTTGCCTTTTTTTCGGGTACCAGGACGCCAGCCACTTCTACTACGTGCATTTGGGAAAGCGTACAGACGACCACGCGAACCAGATCTTCATCGTCAACAACGCGCCTCGTACCAAGATTTCGACGCACACGACACCGGGTACGCCTTGGGACAATGCATGGCACCATGTGCGGATTGTTCGCCATGCGAGCGACGGAACGATCGAGGTTTATTTCGACGACATGCAGCAACCGGTCATGACCGCCACCGATCGCACGTTCGCTTGGGGGCAGGTCGGATTGGGGTCGTTCGATGACACAGGCGACTTTGACAACTTTGTGCTGCGGGGGCGCGTGGTCGAACACCAGAACGCCGCAGGAAAATAAACCGTCTACAACCGCCTGGATCAAAAACGCCTTGGGCACGGCAGCCCAGGCCATAGACGACGGTTCCCCTGCACGAAGCGACTCACGCGGTCACAGGTTGCGCGAACCATGCGGAACAGATGCTGCGTCCCCTTTTACGAGGGCGTCGTTATTGTTCGCCTGTGGCTGGACCGCGCGGTCAGGAGAAGATTAGAATCACGAGCCAGCGCGTCGGGGCCAAGCGCCGGCTTCGGCTTTGTTTGCCGAGCGGGTTCTGCCTCGCGCCGGACCGTTTCCGTCTGCTAGCAAGGAGAGTTACGCCATGAGCTTTGATTCGCGAGTAGAAGCATTGAATCTTGAACTGCCACCTCCTCCAAAGCCGGCCGGCGTTTACCAACCGCTCGTGATTTGCGGAAACATGGCGTACGTATCGGGTCACGGACCACTGCATGTCGATGGTTCGATGACGACAGGGCGTGTTGGGGCCGAGCTCGACCGGCAGGCTGGCTACGACGCTGCCCGTCAGGTAGGCCTGGCCATCCTTGCCACACTGCGAGCGCAGCTTGGGTCGCTCGACCGCGTGAAACGCCTTGTGAAAACGTTGGGCATGGTCAACGCGACGCCCGACTTTACCGAGCACCCGGCCGTGATCAACGGCTTCAGCGATTTGATGGCCGAGGTTTTCGGCTCTGAAGCCGGCGTCGGCGCACGCAGTGCCGTTGGCATGGGGTCGCTTCCCGGAAATATCGCCGTAGAAGTCGAGGCGATTTTCGAGCTTGCGTGATGTCGGGGCCCCCGACAGGCGGGTCGTTCAAAACCCGCCTTATAGCTCCGTCGATTGCCGCTCGGCGGGTTGGCCTGCGTCCCGCAAGTGCTCGGTTTGGTTCAGCGTCAGCAGTTTCAACTGGCTCTCCTTAACAAGCCGGCTGATCGACGCGTTGAAGAAACGGAAGGGGTTCCGCTCTGCCGGAATATCCAGCAGCCCTTTCAGCGCTGCGGACAAGAGCCCGCCGTGGGCCACCACGACCACGTGTTGCCACGGTTGGTTGAGGATGTCTTCCAGAGCCTTCTTGCCTCGTTGCATCAGGGCGCGTCGCGATTCGCCACCGGGAATCACAAAATCTGGGTCGCCGGCGGCCCAGCGGGCGGCGGCATCTGGATACTGGCTGGCCATTTCTTCAAAGCGCAGCCCTTGAAACACGCCGGCGTTGATTTCCATCAAACGAGAATCCGTGATCACCTCCAGATGGTGGTGCGAGGCAATACGGCTTGCTGTGTCCAATGCCCGGCGCAACGGACTGGAGTACACGGCATCGAGCGCCACGTCGCGAAACGCCCGGGCGAGTGCATCGGCCTGTTGCAGGCCAAGCGCCGATAGCGGCACGTCCGATTGGCCTTGAATTCGCCCCTCGGCGTTGTATTGGCTTTCGGCATGCCGAACCAAGTAAACGTTCATTCAAAAGTTCCATACCAGTACGATCGCGTGCGCGTTTCTGGCCATGCGCGATGAATGCGGCGAGGCGGTTGCCCACCCCCTCGACCACGTATCCGGCGATCGAATCCTGCTCGTTTTGCCGGTGGAAACTCCCACCGCCGCGGTCACGCATTCACGCATTTGGGGGTCGATCTCGCCCGCACCACGGCCTGCTGTTTCAACAGGCGGCGGGCTTCGGCAGCAACCATTCGCAACAGGCAAGGCACCTTGCCACCGGTGCTGGCTGCGAAGCATGAAACGCCCCAATGCCCGAACAAGGATAGAAAGAAAGCATAACGCTGCGGGGCCATTCTTGAAACGTGCCAGAGAACAACCGGGAACCTTCTTCCAGTCCTGTAGGAATCGGCGGTGGTCTTGCGGCTACGAACCGGTGCCCAAACCTCGCGAAGAAATCGAACGATTTTCCCGCATATTGCGGTACGGGGACGATCGCCTGGGGTCACACACCCACAATGGATAGCGCTTGACTCTCGGTTTTGTCCGACTAGCCTGAAAGGCTCATACCCGGGGCTTGGCCCCCCTCGCCGCCAGTGCCGTGTCGACCTTGCTTGCGAGCGATGCGATACGTACTGGCTTTCCCGCCAATTGCGCTGAATCAAGAAGCTAGCGTCAAAGTCACGAATAGCGGCCGCCGCCCGTAGATCTTCCGGCTCGGCTCCGCTTTGTCAGATTTCGTGTCTGCGCGATACGAGCGTTTCCGGGCCACTGGCGCCATAGCGCCAATGGCATTAGCAAACTTAGAAAACAGATTGGATTTTGCCCATGCGTCAGCAACCTCGACTTTCGGCAGCTCACCGCCTCGTGATGACATGTGTGGTGACATGCATTGTGTCGACCTCGGTTTTCGCTGTAGCCAACCTGACGTTCGGCGCGGAAGTGATTGTCGACAAGCCGTTTGCCCAGCCCTATCGCGAGGCATTTCGCGTCTCGGATAAGAGCGCAGAAAACGACGTGCGGGCGATTGCAGTCGACCGGCAGAACCGGGTTTGGGTGGCAACGCGTGCGGGCGTTCGCTGGCTTAGCGATCAAGGCTACGAGCGTCCTAAAGGCGAGATTTCTGACGGGCCCGCTTTCGACGTTTATGTCGACAAGAAAAACCAGGTCTGGGCTGCCGCGTGGGATGGGCTGTATCGAATCGTCGACGGCCGAGCGGAAAAGACAGCGGTTTCCGTTCCTCTGGGCACGATCGGTGGAGAAAACGGCAGGCTGATCGTGGCGGGGCCCGACGGTTGTTGGAAATACTCGGGTGACGGCTTTGAGCGGTTCGACGTCCCGATTGCTCGTGGTGTCACGGATATTCGGGTTGTGGACTCGAAAGTGTGGTTCGCTACGCTGCGAGGATTGTTCTGCCACGAAGAAGGCCGGCCGTTGCAACAATACCTTGACGAGAATGATTTGCTGAGCTGTGCCACGTTTTGCCTGGCAGTGGGACCAGCGGACCACCTATGGATCGGCTCCAACGCCGGGATCGATGTTTACTGGCAAGGGCGACGCATTCGGTCCCTGACGGCGAAAGACGGTTTGCCGTGCACCGACATCACGGCCCTGTCATTTGCTCCAGATGGCCGACTGTGGATCGGAACCCGCCATGGGGCTGTTGTATTCGATGGCAAACGCTGGGCACTGCGTCATAGTCGTCGTTGGTTGCCGTCAGACCAGGTGCGCGATATCGATATCGCGGCTGACGGCACCGCCTGGATTGCCACCGCTGCGGGCGTGGCTGCCCTGCGAGAACGACGGATGACGCTCGCCGACAAAGCAGCCTTTTTCGAAAACGTCATGCGGGCACGGCACGTCCGTCCGCCAGGCCTGATGCGCCGCTGCCGATTGCGCGTGCCGGGCGACGTTTCATCATTCGAGCCGACCGACACCGACAACGACGGCTTGTTCACTGGCATGTACCTGGCTGCCGAATGCTACCGCTATGCTGTCACGCGCGATCCGCAGGCCAAGGAAACTGCCACGCATGCCTTTCGCGGCATGGCATTCCTTCAAACCGTTACCGAGACGCCAGGCTTCGTCGCCCGTACCGTGATTCCATCGGACTGGACGACAATGGCCGATCGAAATCGCACCTACACGCCAGAACAAGCTGCCGTGTTTCGCGTGTTCGAGCCACGTTGGAAGAAGGTCGAAAACCGGTGGCGCAAGAGTCGCGACGGACGCTGGCTATGGAAAGGCGATACCAGCTCCGACGAAATCTCGGGGCACTACTTTGCCTACGGCGTTTACTACGATCTCGTCGCCGAAGGAGATGAGAAGCAACGCGTTGCGGAGCACGTTCGCAAAATTACCGACTACATCATCCAGGGCGGTCTCGTGCTGCGAGATATCGATGGCAAAGCCACTCGATGGGGCGTATGGGCTCCGGAAAAGTTGAACGACGACCCCGATTGGCAGTCGGAACGGGGAATCAACTCGATTGAAATTCTCTCGTTTCTCAACGTGGCCCATCACATGACGGGCGATAAGAAATACCGCCGAGTGGCCGAAGAGCTGTTGCACAAGCATGGATACGCTAAAAACATCCTGCACCCTCAACCTCACGATCGTGGTCGATTCACGTTCATCGATGCCCAACTCCTGTCTTTGGCGTATCGCGGTCTGATTGCGTACGAACCCGACTCGGAGCGGAGAGAATTGTATCTTCGAAGCTTGCGGCGATGGTTTGAAATCATCCGGTTTGCCGAAGGCCCGATGTATAATTTCGTGTATCAGATCTACAGCCACGACGAAGATTACGACGCCGATGCGTGCGCTTTCTATCTGCGCGATGTGCCACTCGACCTCGTCGCGTGGACGATCGATCAGTCGCAACGCGAAGATATTCAGCCAGTGAAACGCCCGCAGGCCGAACGCTGGCAAACCGATCGCCTATTGCCACCAAGCGAGCGAGGCGTCATCCACTGGGACGGCAACCCCTTTGCCATGCGAGAAGGTGAAGATGGTCGAGCCGAAAAGAGTGCCTCGTTTTGGCTTCTGCCCTACTGGATGGCAAGGCATCATGGCCTCATCACCGCGCCGCAAAAGTAAAAACTTCGGCTGGTGCTTCGAGTTCAAAGAAGCCTGGCTCGGGACGTTCGCTGTGCTCGAACGATTCATTCAACACAGCCCGCCTCTTGAATAACGCGGCGCGAAGAATCACCCGTCGGCCGGACAATGCGCAAATGCGCCGATTCACATTCGGCAGACGACCGGCTCAGTCGCAAACCACTGCGCTCGCGGCCAGTCGCTCAATCGCGAAACGAGGAGGCGATCAGCGTGATGTTCTGGCCACCAAAGCCAAAACTGTTCGTCGCGACATGCTGGCAACGAATCTCCCGAGCTTCGTTCGGCACGTAATCGAGATCGCAGTTCGGATCGGGCGTTTCGTAGTTGATCGTTGGCGGCGCCACCTGATCGCGGAGAGCGAGTACCGAAATGATCAACTCTGTGGCACCCGCTGCGGCAATCAAATGGCCCATCATGCTCTTGGTGCTCGATACGGGCAATCGGTATGCGTAGTCGCCGAACACCTGCTTGATGGCCAACGTCTCAACCTTATCGTTCACGCTTGTGCTGGTGCCGTGGGCATTGATGTAGCCGATGTCTTCAGTGGTCACGCCGGCGTCAGCCAGTGCCATTCGCAAGCATGCTGCCGCGCCCCGACCTTCAGGATGCGTGTCGGTGATGCGAAACGCATCGGCGGTGGAGCCGTAACCGGTCAGCTCCGCATGAATGTGGGCGCCGCGGGCCTTCGCATGCTCAAGATCTTCAATGATCAACGCCGCCGCACCTTCGCCTAGCACAAAGCCATCACGGTCCCGGTCGAACGGACGCGATGCACCCTGCGGATCGTCGTTACGGGTGCTCAACGCGCCGAGCAAGTTGAAGCCCGTAACGCCGAAAGGATGAATCATGCTGTGCGCCCCTCCGCAGAGCATGATGTCGGCTTCTCCGCGGCGGATCAATTCCATGGCCTCGCCAACCGCCTGACTGCTGGCCGCGCACGCCGTAAGGCAGTTGAAGTTCGGTCCCTGAGCGTTGGCCAGTGCCGCCAGATGCACTGCCGGCATATTCGGCTCTTGCTCAAGTTCAACAATCGGGTCGAGCAGCTCGAGGCCAGCCTTTGTAAAGCGAGCGACATCTAGTTCGCCGTTTTCCAGGGCAGCGACCATCATTTTTGCGAAGCGATCGAAATCTTGCTGCCCTTCTCCCGATCCCATGTAAACGCCGAAGCGTGTCGGATCGATGGCGGCCTCTTCCAAACCCGCATCGTGCATGGCCTCTTTGGCGGCGCCCACCACGAACAGTGTATGGCGGCCATGGTGCTTCCAGCGTTCTGGATCTTCCCCGGCTTGCGAGATGTCCCAGTCGCGAACTTCCGCAGAAAACTTCGTTGGGAAGTTCGATGCATCGAATATTGTTGTGTAATCGATACCGGACTCACCTGCCAACAGACGCTGCCAAACGTGTTCGACACCTGCCCCCAGCGGGGTCACCATTCCCATTCCGGTAATCACGATGCGCCGTCGCATGATCGCTCACATTTTTTGGAAGTAGAAAAATTGTTTCATTGAACTGCGGTCCTGACAGCCCAAGGGGCCAGGCGACAGGCCGCAACCAGTTCGAGCACTGTTTCTTTCCCCAAGCCACGGCCCCCACTGTGGCGCCATGAGAATTGGCTACACCAAGCTGTTCGTCGCCGACGCGAAGCAGCAACCACCACAACAGATGCCGGGCGACTGTCGTCACGGTGTGTCGCACGCGTGTGTCATTCTTCTTTTCTTTTTGGAATATCGGCCTTTCTGAATCGAGCCGCTTTTCTCAATTTCACAACGCATTGGGCTTCGCACCCGAGTTGGGCAAGTCGACCGACCGGCTTCGCCCCTGGCGCTCCGGTCCGCAGGTCTTCTTGATTGAACAGCATCGGGCCTCGTACCGGCAAGCCCATACGTGTTGTTTCTTGTTTCGCCACCGTCGGTTTTATGCGTATGTTCGAACCTTCACGCCCTCCCGACCAAGCCGGCGAACGCTCGAAAAAGACGCGACCATGTGGTGATTTGAGCCGCTGCGAACCACGAAAGACCAGCGAGCGGCTTATGTTTTAAGGTGCGGCGGTGATTTCAGGGCGATTGCAACACAGGACTCGACGTTGCTCAGCGCTGGCCGGTTGAATCCGTAGCCTGATCGCTGCCGCGTAGCGCGGCCAACCCTGGGGGCTCGATCGCCGACCCGTCTGCGGCTCGTCCCACGTCGAACACTCCGAGAAGCTTGATCGTGAAAACGAAATTCTTGGGTTCGAAGAGATTTTTCGCGCGGCGGCTATCGTCGAGATGTGCGAAGACGATTTCCGCCTCTGCCTGCGGGCGATCGCCGATGCAGCTCGTCGCGTGTACGATCGCGCCGTCCGAATCGATCTTTTCGATCGTTGCCTCATAGGTCAGTGTTTCGCCGGGCAGGGCCAGGCAGTGAAACGTGGCCTTGGGCACCTTGGCCAGGATCACTTTCTCCTCGAAGTCGTTGTATTCGCCGACGAGGATGCCCCCGGTTTGAGCCAATCCTTCAAGGATCAGCGAGTTTGGCATGACAGGATAGCCGTAAAAGTGATCGTGCAAGTGCTCTTCGGCCAGCGACAGGTTCTTGATCGCCTTGGCGCGTTTGCCATGCTCGAACTCGATGAATCGGTCGATCCATATCCAGCGCATCGCGTCGTTTCCTTGGTGGCTGCCCAACCCCGGTCTGTCTCAGAAAGGTTCGCGGCACGCTGCAAGGCCGGAGAGCATGCTCGCAGCCAGCACTCTCAGCCGATAACGGCCTGACGCGCTTCCTCGCCTCTCCTCTGATAGAGCCGCGGTCGCAACTCCTGTGCTCGAACAGCACTGTGCGGTTCACAGAAGGTATGGTGCAGTGTTTCGGCGGCCGCGTATCGGTGCGATTCTTTCTTCGCGTCTTTGCCTTCAAACGCCAACAACGACCAGAGAGGTCTTCCACCTTATCGAAGGGTGACAGGCCCTCGGGCGGATGACGGCGATTCTGAGAAACAGTTCGTTCTCATCTCGCGCACATGCCGGCAGCCCGACCTTCGCCCTTCGGCCGGTTGGGTTCAAAAAATGTATTACGATGAGCCCTCGGAGCTGCCTTGTTCGGCCTTCTCTTCGAGTTTGCTCAGCACATAGTTGGTAATCATCTGGACGGTGAACAAATTGCCGAAATCTTGGGCAACGGGGTTCTTGGCGTATTCCGTCAGGTCGGCGAACGGCATCCGCTTGCGCAATTCTTCCAGACCGGCTTCGGTGAACTTGCCGCCCTGAATGAACTGTGGATCGGTAAGAATATTCTCCGGGAAAAGTTCCCCGCGAGGAATCTTGATGTCGAACGCCTTCTCGAGGCGGAAGACGATGTCCAGGAAGTCGATCGATTCGGCACCCAAGTCGCCTGTCAGCGTTGCCTCGGGGGTCACTTCGTCCTCGTCCACGCCGAGGGCGTCCACCAAGGCATCGCGAATCTTTTCATAGACCTCATCTTTCGTGGGCATGTTGTGTCGTCTCCCGTACAGCTAAAAAAGCAATCATGGGCGGTTTACGATTTCACCGCCGCTGGAATTTTTTGGGTCTTCTGTTATCGTCGTTCAATCACGTACTGGCTCGCGTGGCCCAGTTTTTCGCCACGGGCTTTTCTATGCGACGCGGTCAATGCGCCACGTAGAGCACAGCCTTCGATTCCGACGACATTTCCTTCTGATAAATTTTCTCGCAGCAGGGTTGTTGCTCCCGGCACATCAGCGGATACAGGCTAAAGCGCGACATCTCGCCGCTCGTTACGGCCTGCCACCTCGGCTGTTTCCAATGGACCTTGGATGCTTCCAATTGCCCCGGGCAAAGTCGGCGCAATGGGCCACAGGTTCATAACAATCTGCTGTCTGGTTTTTTTCCGTATCGATCGGTCAAAACATAGGTTGCGTTGTCAGTTCGCAGTTCGGGTTGGTTCGCGCCATACCGTGTGCGGTCGCCGAATGGGTCATGTTCCGCCTAGGCTGGCACCGCCATCGACACGGATTACCTGCCCTGTCAGGTAGCTTGCCTCGTCGCTTGCCAGAAATGCGACCACATGGGCGATTTCTTCGGGGCGGCCCACGCGCCGCAGTGGAATCATCTGCTTGATACGATCGCCTGCCAAATTGCGAACCGCCTCGCTCATGTCGGTTTCGATCATTCCCGGGGCAACGCTATTGACCCGCACTTTCCGGCCGGCAAGCTCTTTTGCAAGGCAGCGGGTCATCCCATCGATTCCACCCTTGCTGGCTGCGTAATTTACCTGCCCACGATTGCCGAACTCGGCTGCGATGCTCGATATGTTGACAATGCTGCCGCGTCGTTTCGACATCATCGGACGCACCACAGCATGGCAATAGTTGAACGTGCCGATCAGGTTCGTATCCAGCACCGCCCGAAAGTCGTTGTTGTCCATACTGGCGAAAAGGCCGTCGCGAACAACGCCGGCCGAGTTGACCAGAATGTCGATCTGGCCCCATTCGTCAACCAGGCGGTCGACCAACTCGTGCGCGGCGTCCGCATCTACCACGTCGGCCTGAATTGCGCGGACCGAATGCCCGGCCGACGACAGTTCACTCACCAACGAATCGGCCTGCTCCTTCCGGCTGCGGTAGACGAAAGCGACCGTCGCCCCATCTTCGCACAGGGCGTGAACGCATGCCCGACCTATGCCGCGGCTGCCGCCGGTGACAATCGCCGTTTTGCCGTCGAGTCGTCCGCCCATGGATGCCTGATTTTTTTTGCGGATGGTCCTGAAAAACGCATGAGTCCGCTGGCCGCGCAGCGATGCACAACATAGTGCTCACGTGGCACTACGCTCTCGACGTAAAAATCTCGACGTCAAAAAAACGGTGGAGGCCACTCGTTCAGCGGAACAGCCATCGGTATGACGACCGGACCCCGTCGATGGCGACGCCTCATCCCGAGGGAGCCGAAATCCGATCGGTTGCTTGCTCAGCATGGTAGAGCTGCGCGAAAAGCTCTCGCAGTTGCCGCACGACCACCGCATCTGCTTCGCTGCGATTGGGCTGGCGATCGGAAAGGTTGAATCGTTCCAACGTTAAGCGAGCTGAGACATGTGGGCGGTCGTCCACGTGTCCACGTGCTTTCAGCTTCGTTTCGTGGCCGTCTTGTTTAAGGATTTCCAGCTCCACTGTCAGAGTTTCACCGGGCTCGACGAAATCGCCATACTTCAGGTTTCGGGCCTCTTTGAGTACCACGATGCTGTGTGCAAAGTCTTCGCTCGCACGAATTAACCAGGCTCCCGCCTGGGTCATTGCCTCGAGCATCATCACCCCCGGCATAACCGGAAAACCGGGAAAGTGATCGGCCAAATACTCCTCGGCCAACGACAAATTCTTCTGCGCCTTGATCCGACGGCCCGGCTCGAGCTCCAAAATGCGGTCGATCAGCGTGAAACGCATATTGCGGCGTTGCCAAGGTGGGGTGAATTGGAATACGTAATTTGGGAAAAACGAGCGCCCAGTATAGCGATCGCCGAAAACGGCCACAACCGCGAAACATCCCCGCCCATAGCGGTTTAGGACCGTTTCCTTGTGGGCAGGATGTGGCGAGAATCGTGGTCTGTCGAATTATCCAAGTCGCCACCCGTGCCCGCTGACAATTCGCCTTCGATCGGGTATCACGAAGGAAGGAAAAAAGAACACCTAATTCGAGTGGCCAGAGTCGAGGTGCCTCCCCGCGGCTTTTGTTCGAGCCGTCTTCGAGACGCCGACGGCCGGCGTCGGCCGCGAGATGCGCGGTTTTTTTCAGGCCCGTGTGGCTTGCCGTGTGCCGGAAACCTGCTTCGTTGCCGAGAGGGGGTGAAGACAGAGTAAAACTGGTCAGTTCCAGCGAAAGCAAGCCGTGAGCGGAACCGAGCGGCGATCGAGCTTCGAGCCACGCAGAGCAGGCCGGCTCCACCCCCTCGCAGCCCGTATGATTTTTCAGCGGCCGTAGTAGAGAATTGGTTCCCGAGGTGATATGGGCCAGATGGGCAATTCGCGAACAGGCGCCCGGCGAGGCAGCGTGCCGAAGTGCCTGTAACAGCGGCGGCCGGCACGTGTTGGAGCCAGCCAGGTTGGCAAAACCACTTGCTGCCCCTGCACCTCTGTTCGTCGGCTTGCCCGAGCGATAGGCACCGTCACTTTGCGGGGCGTGCATGGCCCCGACACAGGGGGCAGAGGGTCACGGGCTCTCTCCTGGTAAATGTCAGAACGGTTCGAGTAGTCGAACCCGTTGCGAATGGCAAAACCTGCATTATTTCGTCGTTTCGTCGCATTCGATTTCGCGTATCAGCCACACCGCGAGCTCCTGCGACCAAACAGGTTGCGGTGTCCCCGGTTGGATCGGGCCGACAGTGAATCTATCCCGTAGCTCAGTCGAGCAGGCTTTTCGAAAACCGACCGGAAACAGAGAGAGCCAGAGAGAGGACGTGATCTGCACCGATGCGTGTTCTGAGAAAGGGAATTGCTGTTTCACCGGGAATCGCCGTGGGCGCGGCATATTGCATCCCGGAGATTTTCGTAGGGCCTGATGATCCGTGGCTCGACCAGTCGGACGTTATCGACGAACTGTCGCGTTACGAGGCGGCGTGTGAAAAGACCGCTGCCGACCTGCGGGCACTGCATCAAAAGGTTTCAAGCCAGGTGGGCCCGGACGAGGCCGCCATATTTCGCGCCCACGAACAAATTCTTCGCGACCCGGCCTTCAGCGGAAAGATTCGCCGGTCGATCTCCCAGCAGCACATGACGGCCCAGGCGGCATTGCAACGGCTGCTCGACGAATACACACAAATCTTCAGACGCACGAAAGACGAATACCTCAAAGAGCGGCTTGCTGATTTGCGCGATGTTATTGTCCGACTGAGCGGGCACCTCTCGCCTGCACTGAAAGACGACATGCTCTCGGACAGCGGCCCCCTGATCTTGGTTGCCGACGAGATCTTGCCATCGCAAGTGATCACGCTCGGCGACCGCACGGTGGCCGGCATCGTAACACAGCGAGGCGGCACCACGAGCCACGCGGCCATTTTGGCCCGCAGTCGGGGCATTCCCGCCGTGAGTGGCGTGCGGGGCATCTTGCGTCAGGTGGCCAACGGTACGCTGCTGGTGGTCGACGGGCGCGAAGGGCATGTGCTGGTCAACCCGAACTCTGAGGTTGAAAGTGCTTACAGGAAACTCCAGCGGGAGTTCGTGTACCTAAAAGATGCACTGGCTGAAAACCGCGATCAGCCGGCACGCTCGGCCGACGGTCATGATGTCGAGCTCTTGGCCAACATCAACAACGTGGCCGACGCGCGGGCGGCAGTGGCTATGGGGGCCACCGGCGTTGGACTGTTCCGCACCGAGTATCTGTTTCTCACGCATCGCGACGTGCCCGACGAAGACGAACAATACGAAGCATACCGGGAAATTATCGAAGCGAGCCCGGGGCACCGTGTGACGATCCGCACGCTTGATCTGGGAGGCGACAAAACCATCCCGTATCTCGGACACGATCGCGAAGCGAACCCCTTCATGGGCTGGCGGTCGATCCGCCTTTCATTCGAGCATCCGGGCTTTTTCGCAACTCAGATCCGCGCCGCGCTGCGTGCTGCCGCTGACGCCAAGGGCTCGAACGGCGACGTGCGACTCATGTTCCCCATGATCACCACGCTCGAGGAAATGCGCCGCGTTCGAGGAATGGTTCGCCGCGCCTACCGACAACTGCAAGAAAAAGGCGTGCCATGCGCTCCGGTGCCGATTGGATTGATGCTCGAAGTGCCCGCTGCGGCCGTGGCGATCGATTCGCTATTGGAGGTGGTCGACTTCGTGTCGATCGGATCGAACGATCTCGTGCAATATCTGATGGCGGCCGACCGCGACAACCCAAAAGTCAGCCATCTTTGCCAGCCACTTAGCCCGCCGGTGCTCCGGGTGCTGACCAATGTGATTCGTGCCTGCCGCCTTGCCGGAAAACCAGTAACGCTGTGCGGCGAAATGGCCGGCCAGCCACGGGCTTTCGTGCTGCTGTTCGGAATGGGCTTGCGAAGTTTCAGCATGAGCCCGGCGCTGGTGCCCACGATCAAAGAGCTGCTCAGTCATCTTTCCATCGAGCGGGCTGCCGAGATTCATCGCCACGCGTTGCAGCTTAAAACCACAGGGCGCGTCAGCCGGTATTTGGCCGAATGTTTACACGATCTCGCACCGGGCTTGGAAATGTTCGACGTCACATAAGTCCGATTACAGGGTGCTGCTTCGAAAAACAGGGGGCTTCGAAAAAGCTGCATGTTCACGGCAATCGGCGTCGGAGGCTCTTCGTCGCAAATCAGAGCGAACGGACAGAACCTCGAACTGTTGCGGGAAAACCGCTTGTCTCGGCTGTTAAGACGCGTTTTGTCCGCTGGTTCTAAAAACAGCAAGTAAGACAATCGAAAAGAGGTTCAGAAACCGCTTTCAGAAGAGGGCCTGCCTTGCTGTGCAAACGGCCCCGTCAAGCCCGTCGCCTCTGTGAATTACGCCTGCACGCCTCATCACCACCTATCCGTTGAGTAGCGATCGGGCAGTGTTTGTCCGCCACACATACTTGCTAAAAATGAACCGCCCCTTTCAGCCATGCCCGACGATCCAACGCCAGTGGATGACAAGACCGACCCGAAGCCTCCCGCGCAGTCGCTTACGCTGAGCGACGTGCTGAGATGCCATGATATCGAGTTGCCTCAGCGGCAGGTGGAACAGCTAGGCCGCTATTGTCAGTTGCTCTGGCAATGGAACCAGAAGCTGAATCTGACGCGACACACCGACTACGAGAAATTCGTCGCTCGCGATCTGATCGACGCAATGGAATTATCTGCTTGCCTCGAGCCGCAAGAACGAGTGCTGGATGTCGGTAGCGGCGGTGGGTTGCCCGGTGTTCCATTGGCGATACTGCGGCCCGATTTGAAGATTACCCTGATCGACTCGGTAGGGAAAAAAGTACGGGCGCTCGAGGCGATTATTGGCGACCTCGGTTTGCCGGTGCGTGCCATACACGACAAGGTACAGCACCATTTAGCGGTTGCTCCAGACCGCTACGATACACTCGTTGCTCGTGCTATTGGAAGGATGGACGAAGTCTTGCGGTGGCTTGAACCACACTGGAGCCACTTCGATCGCCTTCTACTCTTCAAAGGGCCTCGCTGGGTCGAGGAACGTGGACGTGCGCGGCATATTGGCCTGCTCAAACAGCGGCGTCTGCGCCGTTTGCGATCGTACCGGCGGCCCGGCCTGGATGGCGAAAGCGTCATCCTGGAAATTCGCCCCGCCGCCCCTGAGGCGTGAAGGGCGCGCAATTTGCGTGAAAGACGCGGCTTTTTCCCCTGCGATCGAGGCCGTTTCAGGCACGACGGCCCTTTGGCAGTGTCTTTCTTCAAAATCCAATTCCGGCTTCGATCGCGAGCGAGCCGACCGTCTCGCCGTTGGTCTGCATCGACCGGCCCAAGGAGGACTCGCCTGCTTTGCCCTCTTTCATACGATCGCCTGTTCACAATCTCGGGCCTGGAAACACTTTTGAAGACACCTTCTTGCGCCTGATTTCAACAGCGCTGACGGGAGACGGCAAACAATCGCGTTGCCTGCCAGGATCCGGTATCTGGACGACACAGAGTGCCGCCGGGGGCGTAAGCCGCGCTGTTCTTTGATCTCTCACCCTTCAGCGATTCTTAGCGCTCGCCATCATCGGGTTCGGCGTCGGTCATGCGCAGTCGATTCTCGTCGGATGCGGATTCTTCAGAGCGAGAATCGCCCGAGGGACTGCCTTCTGGACTCGATCCGCGCGCTTCAGCAGCTTTGAACCGGGCACTTTCGACGTGACTCATTGACGGCAGTTCCGTCGCCGGTGGTGTCGACAGCCGTTTTTGCGTTAACCGTTTTTGCGCTTGGGCCAATGCGTCGGGAGAGAAACCCCGCCGCATGGTGTTTTCGGTCACGGTGCGGGGCAAGACGAACTGTAGCAAATAGTCGGGGCCCCCGGCTTTGCTACCAATGCCCGACATCTTGAAACCACCAAAGGGCTGGTGGCCGACCAATGCTCCGGTGATCGGACGATTGAGATAGATGTTGCCGGCCAAAATCTGGCGGGCCGCCTGCCTCAAATGGGCCGGGCTGCGCGAGTAAACACCGGCCGTCAGCCCGTATTCTGTTTGATTGACGATTCGTAAACCTTCCTCAAAATCAGACGCCCGAATCACTGCGAGCACGGGGCCGAATACTTCTTCCTGCGCCAGGCAAGCTTGTGCTTCGATTTCGGTAAAGATGTGCGGCCCGATGAAAAACCCTTGCTGCGCCAGCTCGCCAACGTCGACGGACAACACCTCTCGGCCCTCGCGACGCCCGATGTCGATGTAACGGCGCACTTTGGCCAACGCGTCCGCATCGACGAGTGGGCCAACGCGCGTGCCCGGCAAATCAGCCGGCCCGATGGGCAGGCTCTTAGCGGCTTCGATCAGACGGTCGAGAAAGGCATCGTACAGGCGATCGACAACGACCGCTCGCGAACAGGCTGAGCATTTTTGTCCTTGATAGCCAAAGGCGCTGGCCACCACGCCGGCCACGGCTTCGTCCAAATCGGCGTCGTCGTCGATCAAAATCGCGTTCTTGCCGCCCATTTCAGCGATCACATATTTCACCATCGCACAAGCGGTGCCCGACACCTCGGCCGCCCGGCGGTGGATCGCCATGCCAACCTGACGCGATCCGGTGAAAGCGATGAGTGCCACCGAAGGATGCTCGACCAGTGCGGCCCCAGCCGTTTCGCCCACGCCGGGCAGATAGTTGACAACCCCAGCAGGAAAGTCGCACTCGATCAGCCGTTTCATCAACTGAGCGGCGACCAGCGGTGTTTGTTCGGCGGGTTTCATCACCACGGTGTTGCCGGTTACCAGCGCCGCGGCGGTCATGCCGGTGAGAATTGCCAGCGGGAAATTCCACGGCGCGATCACTGCGGTCACGCCGCGAGGGAGATACTCCAAGCGGTTCTCTTCGCCCGGGCGATCCATGCGATAGCCGCGTAGGCGCTGTTCCGCAAGCGTGGCGTAGTAGTTGCAAAAGTCGATTGCTTCGGCCACGTCGGCGTCGGCTTCGCGCCATGGTTTGCCACATTCCAGCACAATCCACGCCGCCAGTTCGAAGCGATCTCGCTGGAGACAACGAGCAAGTTGCCGCAGGCGTTGCGTCCTTGCCGTCCAGGCAGTTTGCGACCACTCTTCCAATGCGGCGCGCGCGGCTTCAACCGCCGCGGCGGCCTGCTCGGCCGTGGCTGAAGCGGCATAGCCAATCACTTCTTCGTTCCGCGACGGATTGATCGAGGTGATGCGTTCCGCGGTTTCTACCTGCTCACCGCCGATAACCAGAGGTTCGAACCCTCCCAGCATAGCCCGCACTCGATCGATCGCCTCGCGCATACGACGCCGATTCGCTTCTACGGCAAAGTCGGTGGGTGGTTCATTGCGGAAGTCGACTAGCCGAGACGCCCTCGCAAGGTTGTCGCCCGTCGCGCCGGCTGTCGCATCGGCAGATGCCGTCGTGGCGCCATCCGACGGTTCGCCTTGCGGCACGGCAGGAATTGCTGCGGTTTGCTCAACAAGGTCGGAGCGTGTGGCGGCTTCTTCCTGCTGCCCTACCTCTTCCGGGTTCATCAGCAGCTTCTCGGGCGAAACGTGTTCCGTGAAACTGGCACGCAAGAACGAATCGTTCGACGTGTTTTCCAGAAGCCGCCGCACTAAATAGGCCATGCCAGGAATCAGTTCGCCGTAAGGCATGTAAATCCGGACACGGTGCCCCATGTCGACGAGCACTTGCTTCTCTGGATCGCCCATGCCGTAAAGCATTTGAAGCTCGAATGCGTTTTTCGGCATGCCCAAATGCCGGGCGACGGCGATTCCGTGGGCAATCGAGCGAATGTTGTGCGTTCCCAACGCCGGTCGCAAAACGTCGTGGTGTGTGAAAAGATAGCGAACCAGGCGTTCGAAATTGGCATCGGTTTGCCACTTGCGTTCGAATACGGGAACCGGCCAGCCCAACGCGCGGGCATGCACGGTTTCGTAGTCCCAATAGGCACCTTTCACAAGCCGTACCCAGACGGGTTTACCTCGATCGCGGGCCCACTGTTGCAAGCCGGCCAGATCTTGTGCGGAGTCTTTCAAATAGGCCTGAATCACAATGCCCACATCGCCGACGTCGCGGAATTCATCTTCCATTAGCAGCCGCTTGAAGATGTCGAGCGTCAGCGTTTTCGTGGCGTACGATTCCATATCGATGTTGACGAATGCCCGATGCTTGCGCGCCACGCGCAGCAGTTCTCGCAACCGGCGCGTTGCGCGAACGTAGCTGCCTTCGGGATCGATCGCATCGAACTGGCTATCGAGCGCCGACAATTTGATCGAAACATTCACGCGAGGCAGCTCTCCCAGCACGCCTCGATCGACTTGCGGCACCTCGGGCCACGCATTCACTTGGGGTGCGATCCGCTCGATCAACTGAATGTAGGCATTGAGGTAGTGATCGGCTTCTCGTTCGCTGATGACGGCTTCGCCGAGAATATCGAGCGTGAAAGCGCGCCCCAGCTTGCGTTGTCGCAAGGCGGCCGCCAGCACCTCTTCGGCCGTAGTGCCTGCAATGAAGCGGCGTGCGTGCGCCATCACATTTCGCCGAGCGGCAATCGCCAGCGCCCGCCCCACCAGGGAGTCGGGAGCGGCGGCGTGCAGCCCCAGCCGCGCGGCCGAAGGCAACTGTCGTGCGACATCCTCGAAATACTCGTGCAGGTGTCGGACAACCGCTTCGCTCGTGTCCAACATGGGCAAAACGTCGACGAAACGGAACATTTGCACCTTGACCGATTCGTCTTCCATGGCCCAGGCCATGATGCGATCTTCCCACCATCGCCGATCAAGCACACCCGGCTGCTGCACCCGCAAGTGGTCGAAAATCCATCGCCCAACTTCACGCGTCGTCGATTCGATCGCTTCGAGTTCGGGCGGGCTGAATTCCTCGACGTTGCAATTGTCCACCACGGTATCCTTTCTTGGCGTTTCTTCTTAACGGCGATGGCAGCGGGCACGTTGCGCCACCAATTCGCCCACGAGCACGACTCGCGAGGGGCGCGTTTTTTGTTTCAGCTTCTCGTCCCAAAATCAAACATTTGAGTGAGAACTGGCCGCCTGTTGAAAAAATTGCTTCGCCAGGCGAGTGTGAAAACGAAATGGATCCGCTCGATAAGATTCACCGCCTGCCACCCACGTTTGTCCGAGATAGTCAGGCCAAGCTTGGAAAGACTGGAACGACGCTGCGCCGACAACGTTTTTTTGCCTCGTTAGCAGAATTTATGGGTGAATTCTGGTTC
>WGDQ01000418.1 GCA_015493185.1 Planctomycetaceae bacterium | reverse complement strand
GTTGTGGCCCGGTGCCGACGCGGCGATTTTCGGCAGGTTGCGAATTTGCTTGACACTCAGGCTGTGAGAGGAAGATACTCGGCGGTTTGCAAGTGCTCAAGTTTGAGTGCAAGACTCCCGCGAGGCGGCCCTCGATTGTCGAGACGCCGGCTGCCGACGTATGGGAAACGACCACCTCGGCAAGCGGTGGTGCTGGAAGCCCAGCGCTATCGGGCGAATGGCCGAGGGCCCGGGTGGGATGGCGCGGATCGCCGTTGAGAAAATGAGAATGAAAAATTGTCCTGCGGAAAAGTGGAGAGGCAACTGTTGGCAGTTGGTGGATAGGAAAGCAGGAAAGCAAACCAAGGGGGAACGTCAACCGTGCCCAGATCGGTTTTGGAAGCGGTCAAGATGGGGTTGTGGGATTTTGAGCCGGAGCGAGTCGACAGGAATCGTTACTCGCCGACCGATGCGCTGCCCGGTTCGACGGAAAAGTTGAGCATTCTGAAACAGCGATTGCAATTGGGCCTGCCGCTCTGGCATCCAGACGATCGCCTGTACTTTGCGGAGGAAACCGACGAGTGACCCTGAGTTGGTCGTCGGTGATTTTCGGCGACTCGCATTTCTGCCAGAGCGTGCTTGGGCTATCAGGCGGGTACTTGGCGGGCGGGGCCTTGCTCGGCTTGGGGCGATTGCCTGCGTGGGGCGATTGCCGGTGTGCCGAGTGCCAAGGAAGGGTTGCGCTCGCGCTGTTGGGTGCGCGCGGTGCGTGGCACAAAGCAGACGCAGACCGACCGCGCGTGGCTTGATGTGTCGCGGTTATGGTTGGGCGAGCGGATGCAGTTCGATGCGGCGGAAGAAGATTTCAGCCCCTTCGGTCTGGAATAGCAGTTTGCCGGCTCGGGGCGTGGCGTCGAAGCCTTCGTTCACAAGCACGCCGTTGACCTGAATGCGAATGTGTCCGCCGTCGCAGGTGACGTCGAGGCGTGTCCACTGGCCGTGAGGGCTGTCGACATCTTGTGGGCCGCGGAAGCCGAGCACGTCTTTCCAGTCGGGATCGCGTCCGTACCAATTGATGCGGCCGCCGGTGAACGTTTTTCGCTCGCCTTTGGGGTTCCAAACCCATTCGCCGTCGCGGTCGCGCGAAACGTGGCAGGTGAGCGAGACGGGAATCGGTTTTCCGTCTGCGTCGTTTCCGCCGACGACGATGAAGTCGCCCACACCGCCTTCGATGATCTGGCATTCGATCGAGGCCATCCACGTGCCGCCCGGTGCGTTGCCGTCGGGACCGACGCAGTGGAGCAAGATACCGGAATCGCGTGCCCGATCTTTACGCGGTTCCCAGGTTTTGTCGCCCCATTTGAACTCGGCTACCAGATGATAGTCGCGGTAGGCCCGTTGGGTGATGAGGCCGCCGTAGCCGTTGCCGCTGATGTGGATCACACCATTTTCGACCTGAAACACGTGCCGCGGGTCCTCGTGTTTCGTGTCGCGAAGCCACGTATAAAAACCGTCCAGATCACGGCCGTTGAACAGGCGAATGACCTCGGTGGGGCGAATGGCCGCCGCGGCGGCGCTTTCGGTATCGGTTTCGGCGGCCCGAGCTGTCGATGGCGCGAGGATATGGGGCGCCAGCAGCCCAGACAAGACCGCGAACAGGCCGAGCGGACCTGCGGGAAAGGGGCGATGGTGAAACAGATAGTGAAACAGCGGTGACGTTAGATGCCGTGGCATGGTGCGATTCCTGGGAAAGGCCGTTCCAGATTATGGTCGAGCGATCGGGGTGAAAGAACCGAGCAACCGGCCCATTGCCAAGCCGACGAACCGGCGGCGCTTGGGGGCTGCTCGACAACGCGCGTCCACGCCGCGCGGCTGGTTGGTGCGGCGCGTACGCGACAACTCGGCACGGTGTGCTCCGGCGGCAGTGTGCGGACGGAAGCGGGGCCATCCGGCCGGACGACTAGAAGGCACCATTTTATCGCACGACGGCTCGGTTTTCAGCCATGTGCGCGGTCGGACATCGGAAAAATAGGATGCGGCCGATTGGGTTCAGTTCGTGCCGGGCCATCGCGACTGGACGTTTTTCATTGCACGCTCGGGGGCCGCATTGATCACGGCCATCAAGAACGCCCAAAGGCGACGCTGCTCGTCGGGCGTGAAGTGCTGAAACCAGAACTCGCGGGCCATTTGTTTGCTGCGGGCGGTCATGGCCTCTTGCAGAGGAAGCGCGTGCAGACCGTGCTCCTGGTCGCTTAGCAACACACGCCAGTGCAGAATGCGGTCGACCTGCTCGGCGGCGTAGGTCTCGCGTTGGTCGGTGGGCAACGATTCCCAGGTTTCGACCTTTTCCATCAACCACGCCTGCATCAGGGAAGCGGCGTTGCTCTCGAGCCGCTTGCGACGGTCTTCGTCGAGCAATTCGTAGTCGATCGGCCAACCACGGCCGCGAAGGAACTCGACCTCGAGCTGCTGGGCCAACTCCCGACGCTTCGCGGGAGCCACATTCGTCACATCGCGTGCCAGCAGCCACTGACGAATTTCCGACTGCTTGAGCAGCTCGGTATCGGGCAGGCCCCGGCTTACGACGCGCACCGCGGCGCCTGTGGTGATGGCCACCAGAACCGCCAGTGCCGTCCAGGTTGCGATTTCGCGGAAGATACGCATGGGGGTGCCCTTGGTGGTTTTGTGTGAGGTTTAAGCCGCGGCCGGTTCGGCGTGGTGTTCAAACCGCGACCGGTTTTGTGTGGGGTTCAGTCGGCGACGGGGCTTGTGTGGGGTTCAAACCTCGTGTGCGGAGTTCAAGCCTCGGTCGGCCGAAGGCCGCGCGGTGTGGGACGCGAAGACCGTGCGACCTGAAGGAATGTATGGGCCCGCGATCGGGTGGCCAAGGCACATGGCAACGAAAGGGAACGTATTGGTTTTCCAGCAGGCCACGGCGATGCCGCGGACGGGGCGGGCTCTGCGGTGTAGAAGGCCCGCCACGCCGAGCACGACCGATTCAGCCGAGTGGTGCCGGGAGGTGTTGGCCTTGGCATATCGCCTTCGCTACTGCCGGTGGTAGCCTCCTTCGCAACGACGTTTTCGGCATTATTCAAGTTGGCCCTGTTGGTTCATTGTAGCTGCACGTGGTGCTGCGGTGCGATGCGCGGCTTGTTTGCCGCGGCCTTGTGGTGCGCTGGGCTTTGTATTGCACAGGGGCTGAGGGGTTGCGGGGGCTTATGG
>WGDQ01000417.1 GCA_015493185.1 Planctomycetaceae bacterium | reverse complement strand
GAGCGTTTTTTGGCGGTGTACGATGCTTTCCAAAACGGGTCGATCCAAGAAGCTGTTGCGCGGCAACGCGAAGCGACGGCTGTGAAGGACTTGTTCCATAAATATCCTGTGGTTGCTTCAACCAAGCGGGTGAACGAGTTGCAAATTGGGCTCGACTGCGGACCGCCCCGACCGCCGGCCGCGGCCATTGCTGAGGAAGAAGACGGTGCGCTGCAACAAATGGCCCGTCGCCTTGGTTTGCTGCCGGTCGAGGCAGCTCGTCAAGCGGCCACGTCGCGCTGATCGGCCCGACGGCTAGCCGACCAGCACGGCTGAAAAACAACCACCCGCGCCCGCCGCTTTGCGCCTGAATGCCTTTATAGGTACAAGCATTGGCTGGTGGCGGCTTGTTTCTCCTTTTCTCAATCGTGGCTTTGTCCGCACAATCGTACCTACCGGTCGGACTCCGACCGCTGCTGCGGCACACACGTCGGCTATTTGCTTGGCGCATTGGGCGGGGCAGGGGTAACCTATTTGCAGGCAATTGCTTGGGCGGGTGATCGCCTGGCACGGGCGGCTGCGTCCGAAAGGCAGTTTGTCGGTTCGCCCCCCTGAAATGCTTCGGCTTTGCGTGTGATGACCGAAACGGCAAATTCCAATTCCGGCGCAAGCTTCCGCGATCGAGTGGTGGCAAGCGGCCTGGTCGAGGCTGCCATAGTCGACGAGGCGGTTGCCTTGGTGCGCGCCGAAGCCGCGAACCATGCTTCGCCACCCGGGGAAACGGACGACGAGCGATTGGCCGATAAGCTTGTTGAACTGGGCCACTTGAATCGCTGGCAGGCCGGGCAATTGCTGCGAGGACGAGTTCGCTTCACGCTCGGGCCGTATCGCATTATCGACGCGCTCGGCCAAGGCGGCATGGGCCAGGTGTTCAAGGGCGAGCACACGGTGATGAAGCGGCTCGTGGCGGTCAAGGTGCTTCCGCGTCAGAAATCGACTCCTGACGCGATGGCCAGATTCCGCCGAGAGATTCAGGCCCAAGCCCAGCTCGATCATCCTAATCTGGTTCGTGCCTTAGACGCCGGACACGATGGCAACGTGGATTACCTGGTAACAGAGTACGTCCGCGGTGCCGATTTGCGGCGCATCGTGCGAACGCAGGGAAAAATGGGAATGGCCGAAGCGGCCTCGATCATCTGGCAAGCAGCCCATGGGCTGGCGCATGCGCATGCCAAAGGCCTGATCCACCGAGACATCAAGCCCGGCAATCTACTGGTCACCCCCGAAGGGCTAACGAAAATCTCCGATCTGGGCCTCGTCGGCTTTTTTACAGACGAGGGACGCACCGATTTGGAAGGGCGAAAAGTCGTCGGCACGGCCGACTATCTGTCGCCCGAACAAATCACCAGCCCCGAGTCGCTTACGCCGGCCAGCGACATCTATTCGCTGGGTTGCACGCTTTACTATGCGGTAACGGGCAAGGTGCCGTATCCTGGCGGTTCGGTGCGTGACAAGGCCCGTGCCCACCTGAACTCGCAACCGCTCGATCCTCGCCGGTTGAATCCGACGCTGGACGATGAGTTCGTCGACCTGATCGCCGACATGATGGCCAAAGATGTCGCCATGCGCATTCAAACGGCCGAAGAGGTGATTGCCCGAATCGCGCCTTGGGTTCGGGTGCCGGTGCCGGTTGCTGCGGCCACGATACTGCAAACCGCGCATCCGCCGCTGGCGGGATTTCCACCGAGCGACAGCGGCGCGATCGGCCTTCCGCCCGGTTCGTCGGCCTCTGGAGTGATCGCGCCGCCCGACTCTTCGCGGCAGCGAACCGAGGCCGTAGACCAGGCGACCGAAGAAACGGTACCGATGTTCGAGGTCGACACCTTCCGGTCGTCGCCGCGGTTGTTTGGGTTGCCTCTGTTCGTGGCAATCGCTCTACTGGCCCTGATGGCCGGCGCGGCAACCATTTTAGCAGTGTCTTTCGCGAGACTGCTCTTCGGCTGAAGATTGCTGTAGCGGTCGTTTTTTTCTGCGAGACGCGGCCGGCACTGCCCAAGAGGGCTCCCGGCTCAAATCTTTTCTTTCCGCTACCCGGCCGTCGTTTTTTTCAGGCATTCGGTGTACCTCGCCCAGAACGCACAACGTTTAGCAGCCGGGGTGGTAAAACCGATCGAATGCGTCGGTCGGGGGCGCTGTGGCGCGTTAGCCGGTTGCGTTGCGCGTTTGCGCCGGGCGACTGCTGCCCGTGGCGTTGTCGCGACGAGCCTGTCGAATTCGGGCCTCCAGCCGGCGAATCGGTTGGGGGGCGAGATGTGTTTGCAGCAGGTTTCGCGTATCGCGCAGCATCTGCTCCACTTTACGCTGCGAACGCGGGTCGGCGAGTTGAAGCCGCTGCTCGAAAGCGGTGAGCCGAACGGCGAACTGCGAGCGGGTGGGCAGGTGTTTCAGTTTTTCTAGAAGACGTTCGGCGGCGTCCGCTTTTCCCTGCGCCAAGTAGCGACGGGCCAGCGTCAGCATCACACGTCGGCGAACCACCAGGTCGACCATCTCTTCCTGTAGTCCGGCAATGAAACCGGCCGCCTCGAGGCGGGGCCCGTCGTCAGGCAAACGCACAACCAACTCGTCTGCGCGACCCGGGATGATCGGCAGTCGGGGTGCCAGCGGTTCTCCGCCGTTGGTAATCCAAAGTAGACGCAGTCGGCGGTTGCCCGGCCCAACGGTCAGTTGGCCCTGTTCATTGGTCATGCCAAGCTGCACGGCCTTGGGCCCAGACGCATCGTAAACCGTGTAACCCGCCAAGGGGCGCGGCGGATTGTCGTTCGATTCGACACGAAGCCGTGTGGTGCCGGACGACGCTGGCACCATGAGAGCCAACGTTTCCACGCGTCCGCGGCGCCGAGCCAGTGGGCTGCGAAGCGCCGAATGCACATGGCAGGCAACGCCAAACACGGCGGCCGACGGTTTCTCGACCTCGAGCACTGTCCAATCAATGCGGCGGATCGCTCGGGCGGTGCCGTCGCGCCGGTTGAATCGCACGAATACCTCGAACAGGTCGCCTTCTCGAAAGCGCCGAAGCGACGCGTCGCGCATGGGCAAACCGAAGCCACGCAGGTGCACGGCCGCTTTTCGCCGGTTGCCAAGCACTTCAACGTGCCCCACCGGTCGATATGCTTCGAACAACGTACGAAAGCCCACGGCAGGCCACGCGGTTCGATTTTTCAGCGTTCGACGACATGTGGGGCCCCACTGCTGGACGCGCAGATCGTATTCGCGGGCTGCAAATTCAAATCCGTCGGTTCGTGGCACGACCAATAGCAGCAACCATTTGTCGGCCGTCGCGTCGCCCTGCTCTTCGTCGCCGTGCCAAGGCACATTGGGCACCGGCACGCTGGGTTGCCTGGTCGTAATGAAATGCCTCACCTCGCCGAACGGCCGCTGAAACGGCTCGACACGCCACGCGGCACCGATAAGCTGCTCTGCTCTGAGAACAATTGCCCGGGTTAGTTCAGCTTGATCGCTGCGCGACATCTGGCACGCCGGGTGCACACCCACAGTAACCGCCACACGCGTGGGGCTTAGCGCCCACGTTGATAAACCCTGCGCATAAGTAGCACGCGGCGCCAGTGCGCACAGCGAACCGACAACGACGGCCAATGCCCCAAATACGGCCAAACGCCGGCAGACGGTCAAGGGTGTTTTGCGAGTTCGACCCATTCGCTTTGCCACGATTCTACCTGGTCGTAAATCGTCATGGGGCGCGAGCCGATGCCGGTCAGATCGCGCCGGTAGGCGAAAAATTCGGTGAGTTGCCAGAGCGGAATAAAACGCAGATCGTCGTGCAGAATGCGGTGTATTTCGCGCAACTGTGCTCGCGCCTCGTTCCAATCGGAAGCGTGGCGCAACTTCCGCAAAGCCAGACGCAAATAGGCGGTTCCCGGCCCTCGCGCCCAACGCGCATCGGCAAGCAATCGCGGCACGTCGACAATGGGCTCGGACAACATGAGCTCAACATAGCGCAAGTCGCACCGTATCGGCTTTTTTTCAAGACCGCTGATTTCTCGCAACACAACGCGAATGCCTACCGCGGCAAGCTGCTCTCGGATCAGGCGGCAAGCCAGCCGGGCAACGTCGGAAGGCGGATGAGCCAACACAAGATCGTCGCCTACAGCCGCGACAGCAGATTCCGGCGGCCCTGTCGGAGTGGCCGCTTCTTTCGAATCGGCTGGAGGCGTTGCGCCCGGCTTGTTGCGAGCGGCATCGTCTGACGCAACATTTTTCGGCGGCGTTTCGCCAGACGGCTGGTTTTTGTCATCCGATGACGGTCGTGCCCCGTCGTTCGCATCGGTCGCTGCTGCTCGCCGATTGGCAATGGCCACCAACGTATACGCCAACAACGGGTCGTACTCTCGAGGCTCGATGTTCGGATCGTATGCGTAGCCGGTGGGCAGCGGACCGCTGAGCACCTGACATCCCGCGATTTCCGCTCCTCTCAACAGAGAATCTTGCAGTATCCTTTGCCGGCGAAGCGCATACACAATGGCACGGCGAAACGACCGATCGGCCAGACGAGGATCGTCACCCTCGATTGCCAGGCAGTGGACAGTCGGCGCCGCGTACGCGCCGATGGCAAGTTGTTTGTCGTCGGCATGTGCGGTCGAAAGCCACGGTGGCACGCGATCGACAAGCATCACCTCGCCGCCGCGCAGTGCCGAAATCGCCGCTTCCGTGTCGTTGTAACGTTTTTCGACAATCTCGCGTGCCTGACCTGCTTGCGCGGCAAAGTAGTGCTCACGCCGTATGAAGTGCACCACGTCGTCGGTGGTCGACCCCAGTGTGTACGGCCCCAAGCCCATCGAGCCCCGGCGAGCGGCGCTGCGGTATCGCAACGGATGAATCACGGTTTGAAGCAGCGCTTCAGGGCGAAGCGGCCGGCGGCGCCAGTCGATCGTTACGCCAAAAACATTGTCGACGCCCACCGCATCAATCCACGCGGAGCTGGGTTGCCATGCCTCGGCCACAGGCTGCGGAAGCGCGTCGCCGGCATTCGGGGCACGACCGGCCACAGCTTGCTCACCGGCTGACAAAAGTTGCCGGCTCACATCCAACCCAGTGAACGGGATGCCAGGTGCCCATTGCAAATCGCGACGCAACTGGATCGATAGCCGCATGCCCAGGCGTTCTGTTTCGACGGTGCCCAGCGGGCAGTGGTAGCGTGTTCCCTCTTCACCATAGCCGACCCGTTCGAACAACGAACGTTCGACCAGTCGTAGCACGCGGCGAGCAGCCCAATCGTCGAGCCGCCAGGCGGCATGGGTGGAAAGCTGTCGCACGGCGACATTGATCAGCGGATAGCGGCGGTAGGCTTCGGCCCACACCTGTCGGGCTTCGGCGTTGCCCTCCCAGACCGCCATGGCACGATGCGCGGCCGTGCGTGCTTCGCGCCACTGGCTTTGCTCCAGATGTCGGCGGGCCTCTTCGATCAGCCGCGTGCCAATGGCCTGCAATTGGCTCTGATATTTCGCGACCAGCTCGCTCTGGGGATAAAGCCGCGACAACTGACGCAGCCGCGCACGCACTTCGCCATAGCGAGCCTGCTGCATCAGGGCGTCGACTTGCTCGGCGAACAGACCTTCGAAAATCTCCCGAAGACCGGGAAAATCGGGCTGCCGGTCGTAAAGTGCCAAAAGCGGAACGCGGGCTTGCTGCCGGCGACCGCGGTCGAGCAGCGCCTTGGCCTCAGCAAATAGATACCGGTCGATCGATTGGCTCAGCCCTTCCAAATGCGGAAAGTGGATTTGCAAATAATTGAAATAGTCGAAAGCCTCGTCGAAGCGTTGATCGGCCACCAGCTCGTTCGCCTTGGCGAGCAAAACCTGCTCGAACCGACGGATTTCAGCGATGTCGCCCCAGCGAATTTCGTATTCCTGCTCGGGAAATTTGATCAAACGGACGATCAGCTTTTCGTTGGCCTCATGTTTGGCCGGATCGAGACTCCCCTCGACCTGAATCGGCTCAACCTCGACCTCGGTTTTGTCTCGATCGTCGACCACAATGACATCGAACGGAAGCCGCTCATACAGACGCGAAACAGAGGTGTTCGGCGCCGGCTGGGCATCCGACTGCGCCGCCGATGGCTGCTGCATGCCAACAACCGCCAGTGCTACCAGCCAGACCACAGCGCCGAGCGATCGACAGCGGCGTGCCGCCGGGCAACGTGCTGACGAACCAGCAGCCCTAACGTTGCAGGGCACAACGCTTCGTCGCACCGAGGCGATGTGTTGAGTGTGACGGTACATGCGCATTATGGACGCGATGGGGCTACAGGCCTAATGAGGTCAGGGGATCGGCACACGCAACACCGTACCGTGGCGAGTTCCAAGCAGCAGGCTTCCCGAGCCGTCTTCGACGACCGAAGTGATCGACGCGGCCAGCGGCTCTCTGGCCAATACGGCGCCCGACTGCTGGTCGAGACGAACAACGAAGCCGTCGCGGCTGACCGCGACCAGCTTGCCGTCGGTCAGCATGGGCAATCGGACCAGCGGCGGAATTTCGACCCGCCAGCGAAACGCGCCATCTGCCCCGAAACAAACCAACTCGTTCACTGGGCGCCATGCCGGCGTTTCGGGGCCACTTGCCGGGTTTGTTGGTCTGGCCGCAAAATGGTCGGGATCGGACGCCGCGTCGTTATCGGCGGATTCTTTTTCTGTTTCTTCTGTTTCAGCACTCGCCTGCGAGTTGCCGAATCGGTCGGGTTCGATCTCTACGAACACGGCGTCTCCGGCGATTTCCGGACCGCGTACCGGCCGGCCGCCAAGCGGCTCTTCTGTGGCAACGCGCAGATCGGGAAGCGTGAGGCAGACGAAGCGATCTTGCCGGTCTACGGCGTAGGCAAACCGATCGTTGCTGGCGGCTGCCGAAGCCAGCGGGGTATCGAGAACCACGCGCGAACGCTGTGCCAGGTGCGGCATGGGCTCGCGTTCGACCCCCACGACGTAAACGGCGCCGCGCTGATCGGCCAGCAGCAACTCCTTGCCCGAGGCAGTTAGAGCGGCAAACCAACGCATCTCCTCGCCAACACCCACTTCTGGCTGAAAGGGCTGTGCCACTTCGGCGCCCGTTTCGGGATCGACGACATACACCTGCCCAGTGCGACCGGGCAACACAAGACGACCGGCAAACGAAACGGGCAGGCCCCCCAACCGGTCAGGCAAATCGAGCCAACGGTTGTCGATTCCCGAATCGGACTGCCGGACGACCAGTAGTCGCTGCGCGTCGGCCGACGGCACAACGACCAGGCGCCGTTGGTCCAGCTCGAAAAAATGCGCCTCGGCAAGCCAGTCGGGCGCACCGTCGATACGACTGGCCGCCTGCACCAATCGACCGGGTTTTTCTGAATCGTCGGGGCGTGGCAAGGCAAACAGGTCGCCCCCGCCCGTCACGGCCAAGGCGGTCGCCGCTCCATCATCGGCCGGCGCCGGCTGCAAATAAACAACAGAAGACGCCAGTTCCGTTTGCCAAATCGTTCTTCCTTCATCGGCCTGTGTGGCAGCGACGCGTACGGCGCTGTGCGTGGCGGGCTGACGAACGTGCAGCACGTAGTCTTGTTCCAAAATGGGCGGCGCGAGAAACGTGTCGCCGTGGTATTCCACCCATTGCGGCATAAGCCGCCCCTGTGCCGCCTGAAGTTCGAATCGCGTGAGTCGATCGGCGGCCACCCAAAGGTTCGACTTCCGCGCAGCCAGGTATCGGGGCATGGGCTCGCGGGGCGAGGGCGGCATGCTGGCCACGGTTCGCAATGGTTCTTGCTGACTATCGGGCATGATTTCGAACGTGTAAATCGCTCCTCGGTCGGTTGCCGCAAACATGCGGTTGCCCGCGATTACCGGCTCGGCGTACAGATGGCCGGCCAGTCGCACTCGCTGCACCACCTTGTCAATGCCTCCATCGTCGCGAAGCGTCATGACGAGCAGTTGGCTTTCGTCGAGGCGATCGGCCTCGTGAAGCAGCAGATAGCGATCGACAATCGTCGGCGGCACCAAGATCGCGCCGGCCCGATGCCCTACGTAAAAGCACTCGACACATTGTTTGTCGCGCAACGACAAAACGAACAGACTCGAGTCTTCCGCCACTTGCCATACCATGTCGCCGCGCAGGTCGCCGGCCGGCCCCACGCTCAGAGCATGTGGCAGTTCGACATGGCCGCGGATCGAGCCATCGGAGGCATCAACGATGTAGAGTGTGCCGGCAGCGGCGGCCACCACGATACGGTTGCCCCGGATGAGCGGCTTTCCGACAGGCTGCTGATCCAACGACTGATGCCAACGTATGGCGCCATCTTGCGCAGAGAGCCGCGAAAGCAGGCCCGCTGCCCGATCCAGCACGATCACGTCGCCGTTGGGCATGCGATGCGTTGCACGCCCCCTGAGAAAACTGGCCGGCGCTAGCGTATGGTGCCAAAGCACGTTTCCACGTTGTCCATCGACGAGGAACAGCCCGTCGCCGGCATGAGCTAATACCGGTTGCTCAACCCCGGTGGCCGCCGTTCCATTGGGCTGTGGGGCAACCAGTACGTAATCAGGCAGCGGGAACGCTCGCTTGGGTGCGTCAGTCGAAGCGGGCCGCTGTGCGTCGTTCCAGCGGACCGCCTTCTGTTCGGCTTGAACCACTTCGAGCACAGCTTCCTTGAGCTCGGCGGCTTCTTCCAAATCGGGATATTCGCGAACGAGCGACGCCCGCCGCGCGTAGGCCGCTGCAATTTCGTTGGCGCTGGCCGCTTTCTTGATCTCTTCAACTGCCTTGGCCAGCGCATCGCCGCGTTGCAATTCCCGGGCAGTAAGGGCGATGAGCCGTTGCACCTGGTCCATTCGTTGCGTTGGACGCAACGAGGCGGGCACGTAATTTTGCACGAGAGCCACGGCTTTTCTGGCTTGATCCAGCAGCTCGGCACGCCGCTGATCGTGAGCCTGGTTGGCAAGGCGTTCGGCAATTTCTGGAAGCATCCCCGCCAATTCGGCCCGTGCTTCGCCAAAAGCGGTTTCCGGCGCGATTTTGCCCAGCACCTCTTCGGCGGTCGTGAGTGCCTTGGACCAGTCGTTTCCAGACTCGACCGTTTGTCGCAAACGGGCCAGTCCGCGATGTACTCGGGCCGAGCTTGCCCCGTTGTGGTTGGGGAATCGCTCCAAGAATTCACTATAGCGCAGGATGGCCTGCGAGTAGGCACCACTGCGATAGTCTTCGTCGGCAAGCCGCAACGCTTCATCGCCCGTTTGACGCGTGAGCGACCAGAGCATCAACCCGCCGACGAACAACAGCAGCAACAGCGCACCGCCACCGATGAGCAACAGCGGCGAATCCCAGCGGCGACGGCTACCACCGCGCCGGGCGACGACCGAGCGCATGCCGGTGCCGGTACGGCCCATTGCTTGCAGCGGATCGTCGGCTGCACCGGCGCCCAAACCACCATGCCCGGAATCGTCGCCCGTGCCGAACAATTCTTCAAGCGGGTCGATCTCGACCACCGCCGGCTGAGCGGGCTCCTCCGGCGAGGGTGAGGGCGAAGGCGACATCGCGGCACTCCGCTGCGGTTCGCGCGGCAGTGTGGGCGCCGAGCCGCTATCGAGCGGGGCAAGCATCAGATCGTCCAGATCGTCCTCACCATCCAATTCGGCAACCGGTTCTTCCTCGCGAGCGGGCGACGCGGAAAAATCGTGGAAAAAGTCTTCGATGCTCGTTTCCAAATCGGGCTCGATGCGCTGCGGCAACGTCTGTTCTTCCGGAAAACGCGAGGGCTCGAAGACATCTAACGCGTTCTGGTCGTTCAACGTAGATGCCGCCAATGGCTTGAGCGCTGCCACCACTTCTTCCGGTGTCTGGAATCGCTCGCTGGGCTCGCGTGCCAACATGCGGGCCACGATCCGGTCGAGCTCCTCCGGAACGCCCCGACGAAGCTGGCTCGGTGGCGGTGCATCGTGACGTGTGCGGGCCAGCAGCTTCTCCATGGTATTCTCGCCCGGGAAAGGCAACCGACCGGTAATGAGTTTGAACAGCGCGCAACCAAGACTGAAGATATCGGCGCGGATGTCGGCGGCTTTGAAATTTTCAGCCGCCTCGGGGGCCACGTAGTCGGGCGTTCCCACCATATGGCCGACTTGCGTGATGCCACCATCTTCTTGCGACTCGCTGACGAAGCGTGCCAGCCCCATGTCGAGAATTTTGATGATGGGCTTTCGCTCCTCGTGATCCCAGGCCACGAGCATGTTGACCGGCTTGATGTCGCGATGCACCATGCTGCGCCGATTGGCATGGGCCAGCCCCTCGGCTGCCTGCATGGCGCATTCGCAGGCCAGCGAAATCGGTAGCGGCCCGACGGCTTTCAGCCATGCGTTGAGGTCGTGGCCGTCGACGTATTCCATCACGAGAAAATGTGTTGACCCGACACGATCGGCATCGTAGGCGGCGATGATGTTCGGATGATTCAGCGCGGCCGCCGCTTTCACCTCGCGTGCGAAGCGCTCGTGTGCCCTGGCATTGTTGAGCAGAGCGCGCGACATCACCTTCAAGGCCACGATGCGTTCCATCATCGCGTGCTGCGCCTTGAAAACGACGCCCATGCCGCCCTTGCCGATACGGTCGAGCAGTTTGTAGCGTCCCAGGAAAAACGTCGTTCGGCCGGCCAGCAGTTGGCGCGCCTGCCACAGGCTGAGGTAGCCACCTTCGACCAGCGATCGTGCCACGCGCGAGGCGTCGACGCGGCCTTCGGCGCGCATCAGCCGCTTGCCCAAGCGGTCCAACTGTTCGTCGCTCAGCAAATGACTTTGCCTGAGCGTGGTCAAAAACTGATCAAGCGTGGGTAGAGACACGAAGCATCTCGTCTCGGCCGGCATCGGCCTCTCAAGGGTTTCAGCAATGAGCGTGTTGACTTCAAATAGTCGCGTCGTTTCAAGGGGCCTGGCAATTCAAGGGCCTCCGCTGATTCCAGGCATCGCGTCGCATCAGCCCCCGCAGGTCGTGCCATCCGGTGGCAGCCGGCATCGGCGGAAAATGGTTTCAATGGTAATGGGCCAGTGCAGTGAAAGCCGCACGCGCTCACAGAGCGTCGTCATCGACCGTGGCCAATCGCACGTTTTCCATATTCACTGCATGACCGGCATCGAGCACTCGCACGACGACCTCGTGCCGGGCATCGCCACTGGCCAATACCAACATGCTATTGGCCGGACGCGAGCCGTTGGCTCCCTCGCCCCGCCGCAACTCCCGCAGTCGGGAAAGCAGGTCTTGCTCGCTGGGGGCTTCGGCGTCTTCGACCCACACGGTATCGTCCGAGTCGATCCGCACGATGATGTAATCTTCCTCTTCAAAGTCTTCGATGGTGCGCTGCTGAGCAGCTTCTTCTTGGCGATCGGGCGTTGGCATTTCGATCGATTTTTGTAGCGCGAACGCCGCGGTCATCATGAAGAAAATCAGCAGCAGAAACGTCACATCGACCATGGGCGTCATGTCGAGCTCGTCGTCCGATTCCAAGCGACGACGGCCGAAGGCGAAGCTTGGCATGGTGTCCGGCTCTTCACGCGATGCGTCGGCCGCGGCAGATGCCGTAGGAGGCTGATCCTGATTGCCACCATCGGCCGGCGCGGCTGCCGATGGCACCACGATCATTGCCCCACAGCGTGGGCAGCGAACGCGCGCACCGGCGAACTGCGGCCCTGCTTTCAGGCGTTTGTCGCATTGTTTGCAACGAAATCGCAACACCACGTTTCTGTTTTCTCCTGTCGTTCGCAAGTCAAGCCACTGTTTGCATCCGGGCCGGTTTCGTGTCGTTGTCGCCGGCGCGGGGCGCGTGTTTTGGCGAATGAATGAGGCGTCTTATTTTCTCCGCTGTCAGCCTGCTTCTACTCAGCCGCCCTTCCCGCATGGCACTGGGTTTTCTTCAAGATCAGGGCTCTTCGAGCACGGCCATGTAGAGCTGTACGCCTTCGACCGAGGCCGCCGCGGTGGCGACCTCTGAAACCTGACGATGCAGCACCTTGCGTTCTGCTTTGATCAATACATCGCTCCGACCGGCCTGCAAACCGGCATCGACGTAGTCGCGAATTTCCCGACGGCGGATCTCCGGATCGTCGGGCAGCGGCTCGCCGATTTTTCCGTCGTTCAGGTACACCTTGGCACCGCCACGGCCCTGCGGAGCCGCCACGGTGATGATGGTGGAGCTACGCGCCGAGACACCTTGTCCGTAGCGGGCGGGCGGCAGATCCACCGCCGTTTGGCTGTCGGGATGCGACGCGACGAGGAAAAAAATCAAAAGTAGAAACGTGATGTCGATCATCGGCGTGATTTCCAGGTCGGCATGCCGGGCCTCGAACAACCGGCGTTTGGGCAAAACGCCATCGTGTTCCTGCTGCTCGGCAGCCATCGAATCCAGGAAACGGTTTCCGCCGTGTTGCAATGCCATGATTCAGCGGCCCTTGTTGGCATCGTTGCCCCAGACGCGGGTCAGCACATCCATCAAGCGCGTGAGACCGTGCCCCACAAGGTCTTCCAACTGACGGATGCGCACGTTGATTGTGGCCGTGCAGAGCACCAACGGAATGGCGATCGCCAGGCCGCAGGCCGTGGTGATCAGTGCCAGACTGATGTCGCCCGCCAGATTCGCCGGATCGAGCTCGTCGCCACGCTGGAGCTTGCTGAACGCGCCCATCATGCCCACCACGGTTCCTAGCAATCCGACCATTGGCGCGCTGCGCACCACGGTTTGCACCCAACTCAGGCGATATTCCAGATCGGATAAAACATCGCGGTAGAAGCGATCGCTGAGCAACTGGCGAATGCGGCGAAGCCCCAATTCGCGGCTGGCCAGTGCCAACAACGCAAGCTGCGGCATGGCGCGGCGATCGCCTTCGCACATCGATTCGGCCGACTCGAGATCGCCCTGATGAATCAACTGCGTTAGCTGGTCGAGAAAATCATCTTGTGCCGCCTCGGTGCGGAAACGGGTTTGGGCTACGCGACGCCAGGCAACCACCACGCAATAGGCGCCCCAGAGCGCGATGCCCGCCAGAGAAACGTAAATCAGCCATCCCGCAATCCGTGTCAGAGCCGTGAGGTCGATACCCATAGTGGCAACTGTCTATCTCGCTAGTGAAATTGATCTTTCCAAATATCCCGCTCGGCCACTCGTCATCGGTTTGTTTGTCGTGTCGCCCGCCACGAACCCCGCGGACGATGTGGCCAAATGATGTGGCTAAATGCTGATGCTGCCGAACTCGTTTCCTTCGCGTGCTGCCGGCACAGACGAGCATGTTCGCTTTGCACGCTCGCCCACTCCGGCGATCACGCTCACTCACTCAGCCTCCTCTTGCGATTGCCAGCCGCGGCAATGTTTACCCTGCCGAGGTTTACCCTGCCGAGCAGCGAGAATCATCCGTGTCTCACACGCGGGAAGAATAAGAGCGACCGGACAAATCCGATAAACGGCAAGCGAAACGCGGTCTGCTTGTCCGCAATTCCCGTCTTGTCCGTTGGCTCTAAGTCGTGAAACGCCTTCGGCGATCGCATCAGAATAACCGGGAGGCATCGTGGTGTGGTGAAGCCGTTTTTTATTTCATGTTTGTTCATATGGCGATTTGATCGATCACATAGATTTCGTAGCCGTCGCCGGCGGAACGGACGCCGAATCGCGTGCGGCGGATTTCCTCGGCCTTGCGGCCCGCGAATTGTTGTTCGAGATGGGCCATTTGGTTTTCAACCTCAGGCGGATAGAAATGCAGGATCTCGGCGTTGTGCGCATCGACGCCGGCGCGACGCAGCAGTTGCCGGTCGGCCTCTTTCAAGCTGCCACTACGCCAAGACATGTAGAGCCGCGTTTCGGCATCGCCCGAGCCGCGCCGCACAGTGGGCCGAACTTGCGACAGGTTCGAGACGTAAGTGACTTGCCGGTCGATCCCGACAACCCCCAATTCAATACCGAAAAAGTCGAGTTGGCGAGCATATTCCGCCAGGTCGATTTCCTCGTCGAATCGCATCTCCCACCGCTGCCAACGCGGCACGCCGGGCACGTCGCCCTCGCCGCCAACGCCTTGAGACGCGCCGCTTCCGTGGCCCGTGGCACCACCGGGCGGTTCGTCCGACGAAATGGCAACTTCGGCCAACTCCGCCTGGCGCTCGGCGATTACCGCGTCGATCATCGTTAGCGTTGAAGGAAGCGTGGATTGCAACTCCTGCACATCTTCCAGCAGTTCCTCGGGGCGGGCATCGTCGAATTCGAGGCTATCGCCCAAGCCGACGTCCGATCCGCTGTTGCCAACGCCGATATTTTCCAGAATCACCGGCACGGCCAGTGGTCGGGCGAAAATGCGATTCGTCAGCCAAATGATGAACAGCCCCACAACGGCCACGCCAATGAGCACTAGCAGCGCCACCAAGAGGCCCGACACCTTTTCGTAGGCCGACAGCTTCAGCTCGTAGGCTCGCGTGTCGAGTCGGTTGGTGTTCGCAGGCGGCGGTTGCAACGAGTTGGCCATGAATTTCGAATGCGGTTTGTGTCACTCTGAACGGGACTCGGATTCCGCGGCCATCGGCACAATGGCCGCATCGCCGCGAACGGCGCGATACCACGCCTTCCAGCGTTTGATGGCCTGCTGACGTGCTTGCTCGTCGGCATCGGCACGCAGCCCGAATCCTTCGAACTTGCGACTCAGAAATCGCAACCCATTGCGGGCAGCGAGCATCACACGGCGATCGGGATCGTCGAGCGCGCGAATCAGCAGCGGCACGACGTCTAGCTCGCGACTACGAGCCAGCGCTGTGAGCACTGCGGCCCGCGCCTCGGCATCGTCGCTATCGGCCAGTTCGCGCAGCCGATCAGCCTTTGTCCGAAGCTCCTCGTCGTTGGCCTCGGCGCGCGTGCGCAGTTCGGCGGCTACGGTGCTGAATTCCGGCAGCGTGGGGTCTTGCAACATGCGGAGCAACTCGTCGGCGGGCCCCGACAATCGTCGCGGGGCAACGCGGCCGCTGCGGACCTGCACGCGAGAAACATCGTCGGGCAAACCACGCCCGCCCACCAGCGTGCCGCCGGCATAGCGGCGATCTTTCAAGCTCTGACGGGTCGACCGGGTCAGAAACAAAACGGCAAACGCCGTGGCAACGGGGCTACCGATCGGATTGGACGAGGCCCATTGGCCTTGCGAACCTTGTCGATCGATCAGGTCCGAGGCGATTTCGGTGTACCACGTGGGGTGTACGGTCGATTCCGCGCCAAAAAAATCGCGAAACGAGGCGTAGCGCTCAAACGTGTAGCAAAAGTAGTAAGGGTACAGGTTCGGATGGGCCGTGAAATTTTCATCGAGCCACGAATCGCCATCTTGCAGTGCCTGCCTGAATCGCCCGACGTCGACGGCCCGCGACCCGGACTTTTTCAACGAAGGCTTTCCCTTCTCGGCCGACGAAACGGGACGGAATTGCGGCGGCACCCTCGGACCTTTGTCAGCCCGCGTTCGATCTGGCCGGAGGTAGCTGGCACAAATATACAGGCTTCCCACGCCCGCGGCGGCCAGCGTGATACGAATTTGTTGCTGAGCCACACGTTGGTTGCCCTCGGCCATAATGCCTTGATAGCCAAACGCCCCGCTCGGGTCTTGCGTGGCCAGCAACCATCGGGCCACACCGGTCCAAACGTTTATGGGCACACGAAACCCGGCACGCGATGCTTCCCACAACGCCAATACGGCATATTGTGTCATCGACGTATCGCCGGTCTGTTGCTGTACGTAGCCCCACCCGCCATGCGGTTTTTGTAAGGCGAATAGATTTCGCAGCAGTGCCTTGATTTCCGCTTGGTACTGCTTGGGATCGAGCGCTACGAGAAAGACGATCGACACGCCGGTGGAGTAGATCAGGTCGCGAGGCGGCCGCTCAGACTGCGCCTCGCGGCGAAGCGACTCGCGAATCGCCTCGACTGCCTCGCTCATTTTCGGATGCTCGTTCGCCGCGCCGCTTTTCAACAGCGCCAGGGCGACCAGGGCCTTGGCACCGGCCCGATTGTCCGCGTTTTCTGGCAGATTAGCCAGATAGTTTGCCGCGCGGGCAACCGCCTCGCGCACTTCCGGGCTCTCCGGCGTCAGCTCAACGGGCGGCCCGTCCTCAGGGTCTGCGGCCCGCGTCTCATGCGGCACAAGCGGCAAGGTGATCGTCAGCAACGCCATGCCAACAATCAACAGGCGGCGTGGCGTGCCACGGCGGGCTAGATGGCCTAAACGCTCAGACAGACGGGCCGGTCGCCGGGACGAAATCGAGAGAAACGCGAAAGCTCGTTGCGAGCAGCGGTGGAGTTTTGAGGCAATCCACTCGATTGCGGAACGCCCTCGACTTGATGTGCCGAGCTTTTTCGGTTGCCGTGCCAGCGACAAAAGCATAATGAATGTGCCACCCACTCTGGTTCCCGGCGGCGACAACGGCCCAACTCGGCCCGCTGCGGAAGCGCAAGAAGCCAAGAAGCATTGTTGCCAAGGCAAGGTCGGACTGCCGCACGATCGGTTTCTTGCGCCTTTCGACGGCTACATCGGCCCCGATTCGCCATCCGCGCGCCCACGTCCGTCGTCGCCCACCTGGCAGGTTGGAAAGTGCTCTGCCGCTAGGGAGCAAGCGGCGCAACCATTCGCCACCCCGCGATTGGGCCAGCGCACCCGACCGTCTCGCGCCCCACACGTCGTTACGGAGCCGACCGCTGTCTCACCACTCGATCGGACAAATCGTGCCGACCTTTCGCACTAGGCGAGCTTTGATTCCATATCGCCGCTACCACTCGATCGTACCGGGCATTGTCAGAAGGTGTCAAGCGCGCGGGACGACTCAAGTCTTTACCAGAAGCGGAGTTCGCAATCTGGTTGCGCCAATTGACAACCGATCGGTCACGTCGTACGATGCCGCAAACGTGCTGATGAACGACGCTTGCTAGCCGCTCCATCTGCTAATGGCGATTGCCTCGTGGCGCATCTGTCTTGTGATGGGGTCTGCAACACAGCGGAGCACTCCCGGCTTCATGTTGGGCCGATGCAGATGTGCCGCACTCGTTCTCGGTTTGTTCACGTCGGACAGGTAGCTCAGTTGGTAGAGCACTGGACTGAAAATCCAGGTGTCGGCGGTTCGATCCCGCCCCTGTCCACTTGGTATGCATCGCTGGATTGCTAGTCCGGTGATCGAGAGGTCGCGCTGCGAAACGACGTGGTCGGCACTTCATGCTTTTATGGCCGCCGACTGCTGAGACGTTGTTTTGCATCGTCGGGTGACTTCGGACACTTGGTGGGGCTTGTTGCCAGGCTTTCTGCCGCTTTCTTTGTGCGCCGGCGACGTCCGCTTTCATTGTTTCTTGGCTTCTTGCGACGGCGCGTCTTTTCTTGCCTTCTTTCGATGGCGTGCCGGTCCCGGGAGTCGCTGCCGGGGTGCTAAGCTGTTCGGTCTGCGGTGCGTAGGCCGGCACCGGTCGTTCTTGGGCGGTGGCTCTTCACGGAGTAGCGAGTAGGGGGCCGCCGGTGTTTTTCGTGTTTCGGTAGCGGCTCCGGGGCGTTTTGAACTTTGTTGGCATGAGAACGTGCGAGGGCGTTCACGGGCAAAAAAAGGTAGCACCCATAGAAGCTAAAGACTTATACTGAACGGGCGGCAAGGGTGTCGGTGCGCGCCGCTCTGGCAACCAATCGCAGATCGGGCCGACCGCTAAAACCGCCGCAAAAGACCAGCCCATCGTGCCGATGTTTTGCGGTACGGAACCTACGATCACCGTCAATTTGAGCAGTCGCAGGTAATCCCATGTTGCGTATTCGAGGCAAGGCAAGTGTCAGGACGTGCGATGGCGTGACGCGCAGAGATTTTCTCGAAGTCGGCGCTTTGGGTGCCATCGGGCTAACGTTGCCGCAGCTCATGGCGCTGCGAGCGCAAGGGGCGGTGGACAACGACAAAGACGATCGCTCGGTCATCATGATTTTCAACCTCGGGGCGCCCAGCCAATTGGACACCTGGGACATGAAGCCCGAGGCTCCGGCCGAAATACGCGGCCCCTTCAAGCCGATCAGCACCAACGCGGATGGTATCCAGATTTCGGAGATCTTTCCGCGCATGGCGCAACACGCCGATAAGTTTTCGCTGGTTCGCAGTTGCTACCACACGGCGGCGGCCGTGCACGACACGGGCCACCAGATGATGCAAACCGGACGGCTGTTCACCGGAGGCATCAACTCGCCACATGCCGGCTGCGCACTGGCCTACCTTCGTGGGCGTCGGACCGATCTGCCAGCCCATGTGTTGCTGCCCGAGCCGATGGGACGCACGGGCGGGAATCTTCCACACGGTCAAGATGCGGGTTTTCTGGGCAAAAGGTACGATCCGTTCGCCCTGATGGCCGATCCGTCGAAGCCCGACTTCAAGGTGCCGGATCTGCTACCACCGCAAGAGATCGCTCAGGTGCGTTTGGAGCGGCGACGCCGGTTGCGGGCCGTGGTGGATGAGGCCGTTAAGAATTTCGAAGCCAGCGCGTCGGCCAAATCGCTCGACGCCAATTTCGAATCGGCCTTCCGGCTGATGACCAGCAAGCAAGCCCGTGAGGCGTTCGACCTGTCTAAGGAACCGCCCAAGCTGCGAGAACGCTATGGCATGACTCGCTTCGGCCAGTGCTGCCTGTTGGCGCGCCGGTTGATCGAGGCCGGAGTCCGCTTTGTCACGGTGAACACATTTTTGACCGTGTTCAACGAAATCACGTGGGACATTCACGGCTCGAAACCGTTTACGTCGATCGAGGGAATGCGTGACATCGTGGCACCGATGTACGATCAGGCCTACAGCGCGCTTCTAGAAGATCTTTCGCAGCGGGGCATGCTCGAAAACACGCTCGTGTGCAACCTGGCGGAATTTGGACGCACACCCAAGGTGAATCCGGCAGGCGGGCGCGATCATTGGCCGCAATGCTGGACCATCAAATTCGCCGGCGGTGGCATTCAAGGTGGTCGCGTGGTTGGCAAGAGCGATTCGATCGGTGCCGTACCGGCAGAGCGCCCGGTGGAACCCGCGGAAGTGGTCGCCACGATCTACCGCAGTTTGGGCCTCGACATCCACACCACGTTGCCCGGCCCGCAGTCGCGGCCATTTCCACTGGTGGATTTCGGCGTCCACGAAATCAAAGAACTCTTCTGAACGCTCCCCCCCAAGTCCAGCTTCCCGTTGCCCGAACCGCCAAGGCGGTGGCTGTCTCTTATACACAT
>WGDQ01000416.1 GCA_015493185.1 Planctomycetaceae bacterium | reverse complement strand
GCTGAGGAAGGTGTCTTCGGAATCGCTTCCAGGCCCGAGATTGTGAGCAGGCGATTCATATCAAGGTCATATCAAGGAGGACGAAGCGGGCGAATCCTCACTTGAACTGGTCGATGCAGACCGACGACCAGACGGCCGGCTCGCTCGCGATCGAAGCCGGAATTGGATTATGAAGACACCTTTTCAGAGCACCAGCCGACACACGACCTCGCGAAAGAAGCAAGCCGTCCGATTCCTGTTCGGTTCGTAGTGAGCCTGCCGCATCATGACCACCACCAAGCGCTACTTTCCCGAGCTGACGGGCGTTCGCGCGGTCATGATGTACTGCGTGTTCAACTGCCACTTCAACCTGGTGGGCCGCGAGGCCTACGGCGAGCCGCTCTATCGGTTCAGCCCCGTGTTGCACGATTGGCTGCTCCGCTTCACGCACGAGCTGGCCGTCGGCGTGCCGGTGTTCTACGTCTTGAGCGGCTTTCTCATCTACTACCGCTACGGCGAGGCGTTGGTAAGCTTCCAGCCTCGTTGGCTATTGCAATACGTGCAGAACCGGGCCGCACGGATCTACCCGGTGTACTTTCTCGTGCTGCTGTTCACCTACTATTGCTGGAGCATGCTGCCCGAGGTGTTTGCCGATCGCGTGTTTCCCGACGTGCGCACGCTGCTGGTCACGTTCACGCTCACGCAATCGTTCTTTCCCGACCTGGTGCAGTCGGGCATCGCGCAGTCGTGGACACTGACGATCGAGGAAACGTTCTATTTCAGCGCACCGCTATTGTTTCTGGCGGCGCGTCGCGGCAATTTGCTGTGGGCCTGTGTGGCCGTGTTTTTGCTAGGTGTGCTGCTGGTCAATGTGCCGATCATCGGCCCCTACTATCAAAACCCCAGTCATGTTTTCGGTCGCACCATTTGCGGGCCCATTGGCTGCTTCGGCTTCGGCGCGTTTCTGGCGCAAATCGTGATACGCTACGGCAATAAGCTTCCCTCGGGCCGGCGGCCGGTGTGGACCTATCTGGGGCTAACGGCCAGCACGTTGGTGGTGCTGGCCGTTTCGCGCATCGGCACGTGGCTGCCCGAGCGGGGCTATCTGCACCGCGGCGTCGATCACGGGCTGGGGGCCGCCCTGATTTTCACCATCTTTCCGGCCTTCGTCGCGCTCACGTTTTGGGGGCTGATAACCGAAGAAAGCCGCCTCAAGCGCCTGCTCGGCAGCCGCCTGATGGTGCTCTTGGGCGGGGCCTCGTACTGCTTTTATCTCATCCACGTCGGCGCCGTACAGCAGTTGATTTTCACCTACGTTTCCACCAACTACATCGTGCTTTTCTTCATCATCAACACGCTGGCGATCGCGCTATTTCTGCTCGTGGAAAAACCGGCCAACGCGTACCTGAAACATTTGGGGCATGTGCCACAGGTCGACCTGCTGCGCGGCTTTCCGCGGCCCGTTCGCGCGCATGCCCGGCGCTGGGGGCAGGCCATCGTGGTGGGCGCGGTGGTGGTCGCGTTTGCCGTGCCGGCCCTGTTGCGTGCCGCCGGAAACGTGGCGGCGCACAACGAGCTGCTACGAGAAGACGGACTTTACGAAACATTGCAAGCCGGTCTTTGCGCCGCGGCGGCCGCCGCGCTGGGGTTGGCCTGGATCGGCAGTCTTTGGCAGCCCGACCCTGCACTGCCGACAGGCCGAACCGGCGTGCGCCGCTTTTGGCGGTCGGCGATTCTTCTGGCCCTGGCGCTGATGATGCTGCTGATGACCGGCGAAGAAATTAGCTGGGGACAACGCATCTTCGGCTTCGAAACGCCTGAGTGGATCAAACGGCAAAACTTCCAAGGCGAACTAACCTTTCACAACTGGGCCGTTTTCCAGCCCCAGCAAAGCGGCAACCGCCTGCAAAACGCCTGGCTCGTAGGTGTCGCCGTTTATTTGGGTGCGTTGCCCTGGTTGGCATCGCTGTGGCCGCGGTTGGGCCGCCGGCTGCGCAGGCTCGGCATTCCACTGGCCAGCCGGCTGGTGGCCTCGCTCACATTGGCGTCGCTGGCGTGGTATGCGATCACCGCCCCGTGGAGCGAGGTGCTGGAACTGGTGTTCGATTGGCTGCTACTGGTCTTTGCGTTGGAAGTTGCCATGGCACGGCGGCCGTTCGCCGCAGACGATCCGCAGCCGCACGCAGAGCAGCCGCGGCGCGCGGCCCAACCGGCGGCGCGGGCGATGCCGTCGCCGCAGCCTGCCAAGGCACCCCACTTCGGCAAGCTGCCCGAGCATTCCGGCACGTTGGCCACGCGGTCGGACAATCCCTCCGCTGCGATGGGTGCGGCACCGATTGCTCAATGGGTGCCGCTTGGTGTGGCCGCGGCTGTGGCCCCTTTGATGTTGCTCCTCTTGTTCCAGGGCGGCGAACATCTGTTGCCTTCGGTGCGCAGCTTACGGCTATCGGACGAGGGCAATCGCTTCTTCCAACGGGGCGACGTCGCGCTGGCCGTCGAGCGGTGGAAGAAAGCGCTCGACACCTGGCCCCGCAACACGGCCGCCACGTGGGCGCTGGGTCAGTGGGCTTTGCGCCAAGGGCGGCTCGACGAGGCCGAAGCGTACCTGCGCCAAACACGCCAACTCGAACCCGACCACGCTCCCGCCGCGGCCGAGTGGGCCCGACTGGCCGCCGCTCGCGGACAAACCGACCAGGCCGTGGCCCGCTGGCGCGAAGCCGTGCGGCTCGATCCGGACAACGCCGAGTACCACGTGCAGTTGGCCGAAGCGCTCTTTCGTGCCGATCAGCCCGAAGAGGCACTGCGCATCTATCGACGCGTGGTGCGCCAGTTTCCGGAAAATGCCGTAGCGGCCAACAACCTGGCCTGGTATTTGGCCACGCTGCCCGATCCACGTTTGCGTGACGGTCGCGAGGCGGTTCGTCTGGCACGTCGGGCTTGCGAGCAAACGGGCCACCGCCAGCCCTCGTTGCTGAGCACGCTGGCCGCTGCCTACGCCGAAGCGGGCCAATTCGACCAGGCCGTGCAAACCACGCGTCGCGTCATCGCGCTGGCCGAGGCCAACGGCCAAGACGACCTGGCGGCCAAAAGCTATCAGCGGCTCGCCCGCTATCAGGCCGGCCGTCCCTTGCGGCAAAAGCCCGCCGGCTGACAACGCCGAGCCCCTGCGTTTTCGCTCTCCGGTCGGTGTGCCGCCCCCACCGCAAACCCGCACGGGTGCTTTTTCAGCTTCGCGCCGTTCGCTGCACTGAGAAATTCGCTGCACCGAGAAACAAAAGGTCGCGTACCTGCCGTCGGTCGGGCCAGCGGTAGTGTGCTACGTGACCGGCATCTTCCGTACCAGCTCCGAGTCGTAAACCCGCGCGCAG
>WGDQ01000415.1 GCA_015493185.1 Planctomycetaceae bacterium | reverse complement strand
CACTTCCCGCAAATACCCGAAATTTCCCACCTTTGCCCCTTGATTTAATCTGCCATTAAGCCATCTTTTTACGTGTGGCTTTTAGCCAGCCTATTCAATTGTGGAAGAGGCACCCCAATAAATCATTTGCACCGAGGAGATTTTTCGATGCGAAGTTCCCTGAAAGCGGCCGCCCGGTGGGCCATTGTCGCTGCTGTGGTTGCTGTGTTGCACTCGGGCCTCAACGGCCAAACGGCTGAAGCGGGCCGCCTGCACCGTGGGGCAGCTCTGAACTGCTGCGATCCCTGCTGCAACCCTTGCGTGCCCACCAAGAAGATTTGCGTCACGGCCTGCCATCCGTGCACGGGCTGTCCCGTGAAGATCGAGCTCTGCGTGCCGGCCTGCTGCGACGGCTGCCCCGCGGTCAGCAGCCGCCGGACACTGATCGGCGCGGGCCTGGTCCGCTACGATTGGTGCTGCGGTTTCACGGCCGTGGTCCGCTTCGATCGTTGCGGCGGCTATCGCGTGATCTACCGCGGTTGATCGCCCAAGCGAGCGGCTCGCCGCCAGTCGCGGCGTGCTGCCAACAACCTACGAACGATTGAGTTGCTGCCAAACGGCCTGCCCGGTTTCAAACCAACTGGGCAGGCCGTTTTCGTTTGCGCTCACCATGTCCCGGGCTCCCGGGTTCCCCATGATCGCCTTTCCCACCACCTGAGCAACTTCGGCCGTCCTACAACACGCCGCACGTGCCGCCGCGGTCATTGCATCGAGCCTACTCGCTCGGCGTCTCCCGGCGGCGCGGCCAGAGAACAGCGCTGACGTTTTTCGAGCAGCCTTTCTTCCTTCGGCCACTCCGGGCGCCGCCATCGAGGCCGAGCCGGCAATCCTCGTTGCTGGCTCCCGTCCGCCGCGGGCGGTATCATCCCAGGAAACAGCATCGCCAGCCAGAAGACACTCGGCTCACGTGGCGAATGTTTGCATGCCGGGCCGGCCTTTTATCTTTTGGTTGAACGCGGTCGGCTCTGTTGGCTCGGGTGCCTTTGGCAAATGCGGCATGCCGGGCCCCCGTGGCCTTGCATATCGGAATACGAGCAAGCGATGGCCTCTGAAACCACGAACTACGCTCAGCGCGAACACCACGAGTTTGTGGCCGCTGCCGAGGCGGCTTTGGCCGACGAACGCTTTCAAGGCGTGCTCTCGCAGTTGGGGCAAGTGCTCGGCGCCATGAACCAAATGGCGTTTGCCGCGCTGCCCGGCTCCGACGCCTTGCGCGAGCAGGCTCGCGCGATCAAAGACGACGCGCTGGCCTCGCTCGATCGTCACCTAGCCACACTCGAGCAAAACGTGGTGCGTCGCGGCGGCACCGTACATTGGGCCGCCGATGCCGAGGAGGCGTGTCGAACCGTAATCGACATCGTGCGTGCCTCGGGCGGACGCCGCGTGGTGAAATCCAAGTCGATGACGACCGAAGAGATTCACCTCAATCGGGCGCTCGAGCAGGCTGGCATGGAAGTGGTCGAAACCGATTTCGGCGAATACATCATCCAACAAGCCGGCCATCGCCCCTCGCATCTGGTCGCCCCGGCCATCCACCTAAGCACGCCCGAGGTGGCCGAAATCCTCAGTCGCCGCTCAGGGCAGTCGCTGCCGGCCGATGTCGAACAGTTGGCCCAGTTCGCGCGCGGTCAGTTGCGGTCCCGTTTCGCCCAGGCCGACGTGGGCATCACGGGAGCCAATTTCGCCGTGGCCGAAACAGGTACGATCGTCATCATTTCAAACGAAGGCAACGCCCGACTCACTTCCACGCTGCCACCAGTCCACATTGCCATCGTGGGCATGGAAAAAGTAATCCCCCGGCTGGCCGACGTGCTGGTGTTCCTCAAAATTTTGGCCCGCGCCGCCACGGGGCAGAAGCTTTCGGTCTACACCTCGATCATTACCGGGCCGCGCCGCGAAGACGAACTGGACGGCCCCAAAGAGTTCCACCTAATCGTGCTCGACAACGGCCGCTCCAAAATTCTGGGCAGCCCGTTGCGCGAAAGCCTGTTTTGCATTCGCTGCGGTGCGTGTTTGAATGCCTGCCCGATTTACCGCAACGTGGGCGGGCACGCCTACGGCGGGGTTTACTCGGGCCCCATCGGCGCGGTGCTCACGCCGTTATACGACGGTCTGGCCACGCACCACGATCTGCCGCACGCCTCGAGCCTTTGCGGCGCGTGCCAGGCCGCTTGCCCAGTGAAGATTCAAATTCCCGAGATGCTGATCCAACTGCGATCGCAATTGCACGACACGCCCGGCGAGGTCAGCCGACTGGAACGCATGGCCTATCGCGCGTGGGCCCGCATCATGCGCAGCCCTCGACTCTACCGGTGGGCCACCTGGTGGGCCACGCGAACCGTCGGTCGGTGGCGGCGGCGCGATCCCTGGCTGCGACGTTTGCCGGCGGGTTTGAGCGCTTGGACCGACGTCCGCGACTTTCCCGCCCCCGCGGAAAAACGCTTTCGCGACTGGTGGCGCGAACAAAGCCGCAGCGGCTTGCGTTCCGCATCCAACCCGCCGTCCGGCTCCAACGCCGGCTCGGGTTCCAACGCCGTCTCCAGCTCGGGCACCGGCTCCGGCTTTGATTCCAGCTCCCAATCCGGCTCGGCTACGAACACAGATGTGAACCCGAACGCGAACAGAAATACCGGCACCAGCACGGGCACCTCGCAGACCTCTGCCGATGCGCCACCCGACTGACCGCACCCCAACTGCACGCCTTCCCGCCGCACACACCGTGTCCGGACGTAGCGATCGTGAACCAAGAGCGCCCCTGACCAAAGCGGCATAGCCATGCAACGAGACGCTTTTTTGCAGCGCGTATCCGAGGCCGTTGCCCGAGGCAATCGCCATCGGCCCGCAGTCCAACGCGAAAAGATCGTGCCCGGTGCGGGCTACGTCGGTCTGGGCGGCGACGACCCATGCGAGGTGATGGCGCGCGAAATCGCGCAGGTCGGCGGCATCGCACATCGCGCGGCCGACGATGAGGCGGCTCGCGAGGTTTTACGCCAGTTGATCGCGCAGCACGAGGTTCGCCGCGCGCTCTGCTGGCAGCATCCTGTGTTGCAAGAACTTCAGCTCGCCGCGTTGCTCGAGTCGCTCGGCGTCGAGTTGCTCGACCCAGAGCAGCTCGCATCGCTGCCCGAAGACCAACGGCGCCAGCAAATGCTCGAGGCCGACCTGGGCATTAGCAGCACCACGTGGGCCATTGCCGAAACGGGCACGCTTGCGTTGGTGGCCACCCCCACCACACCGCGTACGGCCAGCCTGCTGCCGCCGGTTCACGTCGCCATCGTGCGCCGCAGCCAGATCATTCCCGACCTGTTCGACTTCTTCGAACAACTGGCCGGCCATGGAGACGAAATACCGAGCAACGTCACGCTGATCACCGGACCGAGCAAAACGGGCGACCTCGAGCTGCGGCTTGTCACCGGGGTGCATGGCCCCGGACAATGGCACGTTGTGCTCGTCGACGAGCCAACGACCCCCGAATCGACCAATCGCTGAGAAAAAGGAAGGTGTCTTCAGAATCGCTTTCAGGCCCGAGACTGTGAGCAGGCGATTCATATCAAGCAGAGCGAAGCAGGCGAATCCTCTTTGGACTGGTCGATGCAGACCGACGATGGGACTGTCGGCTTGCTCGCGGTCTGCGTCCGGAATCGGATCTTTAAGACACCTTCTGAGAAACCGCCCGGCTGGCGTCTTATGCCGAACGTCGTAAGACCGCCTCGCGTTGCTCTGTTG
>WGDQ01000414.1 GCA_015493185.1 Planctomycetaceae bacterium | reverse complement strand
GGATAGGCAATACCGCAATCACACGGGGCACGCCCTCGCGGGGTGCGCGTGGCTGCCTTCGGCCTGAGAAGGTCAGGGGACGAAAACGAGGAAAACACAGCGCACCGGCACCGCCGTGCATCGGGCAGCGTATGCACTGCACGGTGCGTGGCACGTGCCGCATGGTGCGTACGTTGCTGGAAAAACGTAGCTCGACCCGAAGGCAAGTCAAAAACTTTGCTACAACCGCCAAGACCCTTCGTCGCGGCGTGCGGTGATCGATCTTCGCCGAAACGCCCGGACGAGACTTCCCGGCGCGGATTCCCCCGAACAGGCAGCCAAGGCGGGCCCGTGCATCGGAGGCGATCGGACGTTACATTGTGTGCGACCGATACATTGGCGGCGCCGCTGGGCCGCAGGGAATGGTTCGCCGAGTCGGCCCGGGCAAGCGGAATGGGCCAGGTGGGCCGGAGTAGCCGAACAACCCGAACAACCGGAACAACGGGAGCAATCGAAACAAGGCGCGGGCCCACCGGGGACGCGAAGCCCAGAAAAGCGGGTTGCGGCGCCGGTGGTTCTTCTCTCCGATTTGTTTTGCCCGGCTGTCGTGGCACCGTGCCGACGTGGCGACGCTTGATTTGCATTTGATTTGCATTTTTTCGCTGTTTGAGACCCAAACCCATGGATTTGAACCCCACGCCCGAGGAACAACGTTTTCGTGACGAGCTGCGTGCCTGGCTCGAAGCCAATATGCCGGAACCGTGGAGCGGATCGCCCACGGGCAGCGAATCGGACCCCGCCTACGTGGCCTATCTGCGCGACTGGCAGAAACGGCTGTTCGAAGGGGGGTGGGCCGGCATTTCGTGGCCGAAGCAATATGGCGGACGGGGCTGCTCGTTCATCGAACAGGCGATTTTTCACGAAGAAATGGCGCGGGCGGGTGCGCCGGAACAGATTGGCGTGATCGGTTTGTCGCTGGTCGGCCCCACGATCATCGCCGTGGGAACCGACGAACAGAAGAAGCGCTATTTGCCTCCGCTGCTCTCAGGCGACGAAATCTGGTGTCAGGGGTTCTCGGAACCGAACGCCGGCAGCGACTTGGCATCGCTTTCGACACTGGCCGTGCGGGAAGGCGACGATTTCGTGATCAATGGGCAGAAAATTTGGACCAGCTTCGCGCACTTCGCCGACTTCTGCCTGCTGTTGGTGCGTACCGACACCGAGGCCCCCAAGCATCGTGGTATCACGTGCCTGCTGGTCGATATGCACACACCGGGCATCGAGGTGCGGCCGCTGCGGATGATGTCGGGCGATTCGGCATTCAACGAAGTGTTTTTTACCGATGTGCGCGTGCCGGCCAGCCAGGTGCTTGGACAGATCAACCAAGGTTGGACCGTGGCCATCACGGCGCTGTTGAACGAACGGGCCAACCTAGGGGCGGGGCTTTATGCCATGTTTCGCCGAAACCTCGAGGCACTGGTTGCCCACACGCGCCGCGAGCGCCGCAACGGCCGCCCACTTTGCGAAGATCCACTAGTACGGCAAAAGCTGGGGCAAATGCACGCCGAGCTAGAGGTTTTTCGTCTGAACAACCTGCGAGCGCTGACGCGGATCAACAAGACCGGCATGCCAGGGCCTGAGGGTTCGATTCAAAAACTGTATTGGAGCGAGTTCAATCAACGGATGACCCGCGCGGCATTGGAGATTCTGGGACCACAGGCACAGCGACACGACTTCGACGGCGGACGATGGATTTACGGCTACTTGCGGTCGCGAGGCAACACGATCGAAGCCGGCACAAGCGAAATCCAACGAAACATTCTGGCACAACGCGTGCTTGAACTACCCAAGAGCTACTGATTCGGCCCGAGCGGCACGGCAGCCAACCGCTGACAGCGAGCGGCGGGTCGAAAATAGCTGATCGCGATTGGCTCGAACCACACAAGCAAGTAAGACAGACGCATGGAATTCGAACTATCAGAAACCCAACGGATGATGCAACAGGCCGCCCGTGGCTTTCTGGCCGACCAATGCCCGAGCACGCGGGTTCGCCAGATCATGGAAACCGAAACGGCACTGGATCCCGCCTTGTGGCGTGCCATGGCCGAACAAGGTTGGTGCGGTATGACGCTGCCCGAGAAGGTGGGCGGCTTGGAACTGGGGGCGGTGGAGCTGGCCGCCGTGGCCGAAGAAATGGGCCGAGCGTGCGTGCCGGGACCGTTTCTTTCGAACCTGTGGGCCGCCACGCTGCTGGCGGCAGTGGCCGACCGACCGGCATGGGCCGAAGAGCTGTTGGCCGGCATCGCCGCCGGCGAGCGACACGCCACGGTGGCGCTGCTGGAAGACGAAAGCGATTGGAACCCGGACGCCGTGCGGATGCCCATCGAACAACGCAACGGAGGGCTGCTGCTGAACGGACGGAAAACGCTGGTCGGCGATGCGGCGATTGCCGAGCGGTTGCTGGTCGTGGGCCGTTTGAACGACCAGTTGGCCGTTGTCGCGGTGGCGCCGGACGACAAGGGCGTATCGCTCAAGGCCGCTCCGGCGGTTGATGCCACGCGCAAGCTGCTGGACGTCGAGTTTCAGTCGGTGGCGCTCGACGCCGACCGGCTCGTGGCGCAAGGCCCAGCGGCGGAAACCGCGCTGGCGCGGGCCACGCAAACGGCTACCGTTGGGCTGTGTGCCGAGCTATTGGGGGGCATGCAGTGGGTGCTTGAAACGGCCGTGGAGTATGCGAAAACCCGCAAACAGTTCGATCGCCCGATCGGGTCGTTTCAAGCAGTGCAGCATCAGTGCGCTGATATGCTGCTTCTCGTGGAAAGTGCCCGCAGCGCAACATACTACGCTGCTTGGGCGCTGTCGGAGTCGGAACCCAACGCCGCCGAGGCAGTGTCGATCGCCAAGGTCTATGTGTCCGATGCGGCCCGTGAGGTGGGCAACCGCGGCATTCAGGTGCATGGCGGGATCGGCTTCACGTGGGAGCACGATTTGCAGCTTTACTACAAGCGATTTCGTGCCGGCGAGTTCCTTTTCGGCGATGCCACGCACCACCGCGAGCACGTGGCCACGTCGCTGCTGAAAGCGGTCGGCTGAACGAACCGGCCATAGCCAAAATGTGCGGGCGCCGACCGAACGAACCAACCACGCCGTGTCGGGGCAGCAAGTTCGCGCGGCGTGCCAAAGCAACCGGGGCGGCGTGTGGCGATCGAAGTGTGATGTAACCACGAGGTGAGTTTGGCCCCAAGACAACCGCGACCGTGTGGCGACTTCACGATGACTTAGCCGCGGTGGTTTCGGCGGGCAGCAGGAAACTCATGTGCAATTCGGCGTGCCGCAAGTGCAGCCGGTCCCAGTCTTCGGTGGTCATCGGCCCGGCCACCGGATGACCGGGCAAACGCTTGTCGGTGCTTCGCAGTCGCTCGATGCCCTCTCGCAAGATGGCCATGCCCTCTTCGGTGCTGATG
>WGDQ01000413.1 GCA_015493185.1 Planctomycetaceae bacterium | reverse complement strand
GTACCTCATGGCCTGCGCCTTGACGAAGGCCGGCGTGCCGGGACGCGTGGAGCTAATTCTCGGCGCAGGACACGGCTTCGCCCCACCCGAAATGAAACGCACGGTTGACGCCACGTTCGCTTTTCTCGATCGCTGGCTCCGCAACAAGTGATGTCGAACACACGCCGGCACGGAACACTCGGATCACCGTTCACCGCAGTGGGCTTCATGACGCTGGGGACATTTCTTCGATGGTCATGAGCGAAGTTTGCTTTGCATCGTGGCTACCTCCGGCGCGAGCGGCCATCGGCCGACGATAGCGAGCCGTGACAGATCGTGTTTGCACAGAGAGCGTTGCCGCACGCCCCGCGCGTGGAATGCCCGACGCTGCACCGCCACCTGGCGAACCGGTTGCACGCTGGCCAATGTGCCAAAGCGGCTCTTCATGCCGAAGCAGCGGGAACGCGCTGCACTTCGATCTGCTTTTCCAACGCGGTCATTCGCTTTGCGCACAGCCGCGCAGGCCGCAGCGTTGTGGCGTTGTCTACTGCCGCCGCCACGGCCCATCGCAGTGCGTCGGGCATCGATTGGCCTTGCGACAGCGCGTCGGCCAAGGCGGCAGTCATGCAGTCGCCACTGCCAATCGGGTTGATTGCGTCGATCCGCGGCGGTTGCAATCGCCAACACTCCCTTTGCGATCGGGCCCAGACGGCATGGCTCCCCTGTGTTATCACGACCCACTGCGCACCGCGATCGTTCAAGGCCTTCATGCCTCGCAGCAAGGCAGTCGTGTTTTCAATGCCGTGTCCCAGCGTGTGCGCCAGCTCTTCGCGATTCGGCTTGACAACCAGCGGTCGTTGCGGCAAAGCGGCCAGCAGTTCGGGGCCTCGGGCGTCGAGTATCACCGGACACGAGAGGCCGGCCAACAAATCGGCATAAACGTCGCTCGGGCATTCTGGCGGCAACGAACCGCTGAGCACACACATTGTGGCATCGCTGCCGGCTTCGCGAAGTGTGCTCGTAAAGGCAGCGAGGGTATCAAGCGCCAGCGGGGGAGATTCTTCAACCAACTCGGTGACAACGCCCGGACGCGAGCGGTCGATCAGCGTTGTACACGTACGCGTGGCGTGCGGTCCCCACACGGCGCGCAGGTCGACCGGCAGCGACTGCAAATCGCTGGCCAATGCCTGCCCCGTTGTGCCGCCTAAAGGCGTCGCAAGACGAACCGGGCGATTCAAGTACGCCAGCGCCACGGCCACGTTGACCGCTTTGCCCGAGGCACCGTGCCATTGGCTCACGGCCCGGTTTACAGCCCCCACGCGAAACGATGCGAACTCGAGCACGTGTTGCCAGGCCGGTGTGAGACCGCCGGAAAGAATCACAGCATTTGCTCCAGAATGCTGGTCAGTTCGTCGTCGCTCAATGAACGTGGGTTGCCGTTCATGCTGTTGCCTCGCGAGCTGGCCACAAGGCGAGGAATCGCCTCGGCCGAAACACCCAACTCCGACAGTCGGCGCGGAATACCGATCTGCCGGCACAGCGTCTCGATCGTCTCGATTGCCCAGTCGGCCGCTCGCGCCTCAGACCATGCTGGCGGATTGGTGCCCGCAGTGGCCTGCCGCTGGGCAAACGCGCGTCCGAGCTGGGCCAGCAAGGGCTCGCAAACGGCCCGATTGGTGCGCATAGCGCAGGGCAACATCACGGCGCAGGCCAAACCGTGGGGCACACCGCAATGAATGCCCAACGCGGCAGCCACACCGTGTGCCATGCCCAGACCCGAGTTGGCCAGAGCCAGCCCGGAAACAAGCGCGGCGTGGGCCATTGCTTCGCGGGCCGCCCGATGAGCACCATCACGAACGGCGATGTCGAGATAATACACCGCGTCGGCCACGGTCGAGCGCGTCAGCGCCCGAGGCAGCGGTTGACCTCGACGCGAGAGGTAACTTTCCACCAGTTGGCACACTGCATCCATGCCGCAATAGGCGGTCGTTCGCGGCGGCGTGGTTACGGTCAGCTCAGGGTCGATCAACACGAGCCGCGGTATCATCCCTTCGGAGCGAAGGCTTTTCTTGAACGGCGGGTCGGCGCCCGAGATCACCGCGTTCTTGGTTGCCTCGCTGCCGGTGCCCGCCGTGGTGGGCACGGCCACTACGGTGAGCGGCGGTTGGTCGAGCATGCGGCCGCTGCCGACACCTTCGAGAAACTCACGCACCGAAGCTCCCTGGCCGTTGGTGGCCATGGCGGCCACTGCTTTCGCCAGATCGATTGCCGAGCCGCCGCCCAATCCCATCACCACATCGTCGGTCGTGGCGGGAAGCTCGCGCAATCGCACGCTCAACCGATCGACATCGTCCACGTTGGGTTCGTGGTCAACAGAGCCAATCTGCACGACCTCGATGCCCGCCGCTTCCAGGTGTTCGACGACCTGCCGCCCGGTTTCTCGCTCGAGCGTGTGGCCGCCGGTCACGAGCAATACGCGTTTGCCCAGCGGGCCCACCAGCGTGCCCAACTCGCGCCGGCGACCCCAGCCAAACACGATCCGCCCGGGCGCACAAAACTCATATGCAAGCGAATTTTCCATGACGGGTTGTCTTTCTCAGATCGGTGCGGACCAGCGCACGACGCTCTCGCGATGATCGTGTGCGTCAGCGCACGCTGTCCGAAAGACGACGGAAGACGACTTGCGCCTTGATCCAAGGCATTGGTTGAAGCAACAAACAGCGTTTCATTTCTTGGTTGTCGACGTTTCGGTTGCTTGCACCGCGGGCCTTTCCAAACGCGAATTTGTTTCACAATTTGCCCCACAATGGTTTGTCCCACAATGGTGGCCTCGGTGGGACAATCCGCCTGCCCAATTCTCGCGCACTTTTTGCGATAGACCAATGCACATGAGCCGGCGGGCAGCGCTAAGCCCCTTTTTCGTAAAAAAATGCAGTGCCCGTCCCCGCATGGTCGCAACGCCGGGCTTTTGGCGTCAAGTGCTGCCGTACGTTGCATTTCGGGGCATTGTGCTCCACTCACAATAGGGTTGCCACGCCCGGGCCGATGGCGTGAAGTGGCACGGCGATTGCAAACCCTTCGAAAACGTTAAAAGCGCCTCTGGCACACGTACGGTCGCTGGCAGAGTTTTTCGACGGCAACGCCACCGCCCGCTGCTTGCGACGATGGCCTGCTCCGAGAGGCACTTACGTTGTCGGCGGCGTTTCGCCCCCCACGCAAGAAGCACGAAATCGGAACGATCGTAACTCAGAGGAAACCGTGATCCGACGATTGGAAACGGAACGTTTGCCGGACGCGGAAGCGAGCGCCTGCGATTTGAAGCGGCGGGTTGAAACGGCCCTTCGGCAATGCGCAACACCGGCCCTTCGCCGGCTGCGCATCTTGGTGGACGATGGCATCGTCACCTTGGAGGGACGCGTCGGCTCCTTCTACCACAAAGCGCTCAGCGTGCAATGTTGCCAACGTGTTGCCGGCGTAGGACGCGTTGTCGACCATGTATCGGTTGTCGGATAACGTCTCGCCCGGTCCCGCTCCGGTTCGCACGCACGTCCGGACGAATCAACAAGCACGCATTGAAAACATCCGATATCGAACCCATGTGAATGCACCTCTCGTCCCCCACGAGAGCGCCCTGGGGAGCCGGCATCTTCTGCGATCGCACTCCCCAGGGCTTTTTTCTTGATGCGCGTGGGAACCTTGGGCGGGCTCGGCTTTGACGCATTTCGAGTGCGTCACCCAACGGGGCGATCCGACCCGTGCACAGGCTGCGCCGACGTTTACGCCAAACGCGCATCGCGACGCCCAACGGCTGGTTTCTACAAG
>WGDQ01000412.1 GCA_015493185.1 Planctomycetaceae bacterium | reverse complement strand
TGAGCCACCGCATCCCTCTTTTGCCGGAGTTCGCGAGCAGGTGCGATAGAGTCGACGGCATCGCGCCGCCCGGCAGTGGATCGGCGGGGGGCATTCAGCCCCCATCCACGCGTTTCCCTATTCGGCGAACGGCCTTGTGCCGAACTTCTTTACCGGCTGCATCGCTTTGCGCAAATCGTCGGGCTGGCGCATCTGATTGCGCGGAGAAGGCCGTCGTGGTCGTATTGGCGGCGACGCGCGAGCTGGCAGCCGACGGATGCCTTCGAGTCGCGTCGGTCCGGTTCTTCATGACGCCGTCGGTGTGTTCCTACCATGCCCCGTGCCCCATTCCCACTCGCGCCGTCCCGTTCGACCCTCGGTTCTTCGTGGTACTCATTGCTTCTGCGCCTTCGAGTGGGCTGCGACAGTGAAGACCGATGCGGTGTGCGCTGCTATGGAACGTGGGCCACGTTGCACACTGGCTGACTGCGGCATCATCGGCGCAAGGCCCTCGTGCGCCGCGCTTCCCGCGTTGTAAAAGCACGTTTTCTCGCTGCTCAAAACCCTCCGATATTTTTTCATGCGCGCGGAACGTTCGCGTCAGGTCGTTCGAAGTTTTTCGCGTGATCGTTCGATCGTCGATCTCTTGATAAATCATCTTCTCGAGCCGTCCGAACGATTCGTGGCAGTGATGGTATCGGATAGCTTCTTCGTTCGGCACGGGTGCGAATGTGGTTCGCTGGTCGCAAGCCGCGCTCGGGGACCAACTGTTTGCCTGCTGCTAATAAGGTACCTGTTTTTTAGCTTGCGAATGAGCGAGAGAGGGGAGGGGATGCGTGTCATTCTTTTCCTGTTGTTGTACGAGTGGCCTGCTTGCCTGACACAGGATGTTGGGTTCTCATGGTGCGTGTATTTCTGGCAAAGAAACGTTTACTGCTCGTTACGAATGGAGGCATTGCGGTGAAGGTGTTCGTCGCGGGTGCGACAGGTGTTTTGGGCCGACGTCTTGTTCGTCTGTTTTGCGACCGCGGAGATTCGGTCGTTGGGCTGGTGCGCAGCTCGGCAGGCGAGCAGACGGTTGCCGCGTTGGGCGGACAGCCTTATCGTGCCGACTTGTTCGATGTCGAGGGATTGGCTCGCGGTGCGCAGGGTTGTGAGGCCGTTATTCACGCGGCGACTTCGATTCCCGTGAAAACAAGGCCACGTGCCAAAGATTGGGAAATGAACGATCGGATTCGCCGCGAGGGCACCGCATGTTTGACAGAGTGCGCTGCGAAGGTCGGTGCGCAGTCGTACTTGCAGCAGAGCCTTATATGGGTTGCCCGACCAGGCGACGGTGCCTTTTTCGATGAAGATAGCCCAGCAACGCCCGATGCCCTTTCACGCTCGGCGCTGGACGGCGAAAACATCGCTCAAGAGGCGGGAGCAAAGCATGGCTTCCGCGTTGGGGTGCTTCGCTGTGGCTGGTTTTACGGGCCGGACGCGGCGCATACCAAGATGTTGGGAGACGGCATCCGCAAACGCCAACTGCCCATTATCGGCAAGGGCGACGGAATCTGGGCTTGCCTGCATTTGGACGATGCTGCCGAGGCGTTTGTAGCGGCGGCCACGTCGGGCCAGAGTGGGCTTTGGCACGTGGTGGATAACGAGCCGGTGTGCGCCGCAGATTTTGTGAACTATTTTGCGAAGCGGCTCGGAGCGCCTACGCCGATGCACGTGCCGGCCTGGCTGGCGCGCTTGGTGGCTGGTTCGTATGCCGTCGACTTTTTTACGAAGTCGTCGCGGACCTCGAACAAGCGATTTTGCGAAGCCACGGGCTGGACGCCCCGGTTTGCAACTTACCGGCAGGGCATCGACCAGATTGTGACGGCGTGGAACGGCAACGAGGCAGCCTAGAGTTCAACGCGTTGGAGGAAGGAGGGGATCGGGCATGAACAATTCGAAGGCAGCGATGCTCATTACGGCCACCGTGGTGGTTCATGGCATCGCCGTGCTGTTGCACGCAGGGGCGCACACGGCACTGTCGGTCGACATGACATGGCTTCAAAACGCCTTCATCGTACTGGTCATCATGGCCACACCGATCGTTGCCGCCGTATTGGCATGGACAAGATATAGCCGACTGGCGGCGATGGTGTTGGGAGCCTCGATGTTCGGCGCACTGGTGTTTGGGGGTTACCACCATTTCCTTGAGAAAGGCATCGACAACGTGGCGGGCGTGCCAACACACGGTTGGGGAATGACGTTCCGCCTGACGGCTGTCGCACTGGTGGCGTTGGAAGCCTGGGGAATCGTCGCCGCCGTAGTAGCCCTTCGGCTCACGCGCCGTCTGCCGGCATAGCGCGGGTTCGCTCTACGATGAAAGAGATCGCCCACTGTCCACCCGCGCCCACGCAGCTTCCTTACAATCGCCGCCGAGCGTGTGGCACCAGTGCGTTTCCACAGTGCATTTGTCACAGATACCGCCGCCTGTGCCGCTCCAACAAATAGGCCGATCCGGTGGTGGGAAAGAACATTTCCCTCAACCCCAGCTCGGCACTCTGCCGGCTCGTCAGAAGCAACTGTCCGGCTCGGAGAACAAAGCCGCTCACTGGCAAAAGATGGCTCCGGCTTCAGCGAAGGCCCAAAGCGGCTTAAAACAGATCAGATATAGAAAAACCGGGCCTAATCGCCGGGCGTGTCAACTGCGGTTTCATCCGGCCCATCGCAGCGCGATACAAGACGCCGTCGAAACTACATTCCGGTGACATCCCTACCAAGCACCCCCTAGGGGAGTCGAACCCCTGTCTTCGGACTGAGAATCCGATGTCCTGGGCCACTAGACGAAGGGGGCGGGTGGTGAGGTGGATTGTCTCACTTGTTTATCGGCAACGTCGCCGTCGGCGTTGAATTGACCGGTGAAAAACCAGACGGCGAGCGTGCGGCATTTCTCCCATAAAAGCGAACGTTCCGCATTCTGTCAACCGCCCAACCTGCGTAACCCGTAGTCTCCGGTGCACTGAGCCTGATCGCTACCGCACCGCATGCTGGCCGGGATTGTCCCGCTCGGGACTGGACACGGGTGCTGCTGTGGAGACGCTACGACGATCGCCGCATCGGTCGGAGCCCCCACCAACATCCGGGCCGAGGCGCAAGATCGTCAGTCGAGGCTGGCATCGGTTTGTTGTTCAAGCCAGCGGTCCCAGTCTTGGGCCGTTTGCGGCCCGAGGGCCCGACGGTTCCGCTGGATGGCATGCGCAAGCAGACGCTGCATGTCGGAAGGCACCGCGTCGCGAAGAGGCTCCAACTCAATAAGCGTCTCGGCCGATTCACGGTAGCGGCCTTGCAGGCTCAAGACGACACAGCGGCCGGCCAATCCAAAGGCTACAAGCTCCCGTTCGGCCTGATCGAGTTTGGCCAGCTCGTCGAAGTAGGCCATTGCTTTGTCGAGCTCGTTTCGCGCCAGATAGTGGCGTGCCAATTGCTGCTTGGTGCGCCATCCCAGATAGCGACTGGCCTCTTCAGGAAAGTATTGAAGCACGCTTTGCCATGCCTCGGCCGTGCGCACGTTGCTGGCGAAAAGATATTGGGCCAGCGCGGTTGGCTGCCGAGGAATGGCGGAACGTTGTGCGTTTGCACCTGCAAGCAAATTCGATGTTCGCCGCTGCGCGGAGAGGCCGCCGCCGAGGATAAGCCCTAGAATGACGGCCCCCAACGGCATTAGCCAGCGAACTGCCCGCCGCGACCGCGACGTCTGTGCATTCATTACGGCCTGAAGTTGCTGTGTGGCTGCCGATACTGGTTGCTGCGACGGGGCCGTGGTCATCTGCGAGGCATCGCCAGCAGGCAGCGTGACGCTGGGCCATTCGTGTGGGTCGCTCTCGGGCAGGTTGAGCGCGCGCAGATCGCGGAGTAACTCGATCGCACTGGCATACCGCTGCTCGGGTTTTTTGGCCAGCATCTTATGGACGATCTGGCAAAGCCCCGGGGGCAAATCGCTGCGCAGCTCGCCGAGAAGCGGCGGTTCTTTCTGCAAGTGCTGCACGGCCACGGCCAGGGCGTTGTCTGCTTCGAAAGGAGGCCGGCCCGCGAGCATCTCGTAGCACGTGACGCCGAAGGAGTAAATGTCGCTGCGGGGGTCGAGCGCACGGCCTTCGACTTGCTCTGGGCTCATATAGAGCGGGGTGCCAAGCGTTACGCCGACCTGAGTGAGGTCGACTTTCTCGTGGTGCACTCGGGCCAGGCCGAAGTCGGCCACTTTTACCTCGCCCGCCTGCGAAAGCATGATGTTTTCGGGCTTGATGTCGCGATGGACGATACCGGCTTGCCCTGCCTTGCCCAGCGCCGCGGCAACCTGATGCATGACGCTGATGGCCAGTGGCAGGTCGAGCGGCCCGCGACGATGCAGCAACTGCTTGAGATTCACGCCGGCGACGTACTCTTGAACGATATAGTGGTAGCCCTTGTAGCAACCAACTTCGTGAATCTGCACGATGTTGGCATGCACGAGCGACGCGGCTGCCTGGGCCTCGTTGCGAAAGCGGCGGATGTATTTTTCATCGCGGGCCAGCTCCGGCTTCAAGAACTTTATGGCCACCTTCCTTTTGAGCGATTTTTGCTCGGCCAGAAATACCTCGGCCATGGCGCCTCGCCCCAGACGACGCAATAGGCGGTAGTCGCCAAACTCGCGGTCGAGTCGTCGCGCGTCGGAAGATGAAGCGGAGGACGAGGATGAGGGTTTGTCAGGCATGGGTTTCTGATGTTCGGCTCGACGGATCGGTGGTTTCTTTAGTGAGGCCGCCTGCTGCGGCAAACCGTTTTTCAGCATACCACGTCGGGGCCTGTTGGTAGCAGAGCGGTTGGTTGAGACCGCTCTGCGGCCGACTTATGATGCAACACGCTGGCCGACGACGCGTGTCGCGGGCGGCAACTGCCCAACGAACCAGCCGCTCAAAGCAACTTGTGGCCAGAGGCGGCTAAGCTGGCTTCCGGACCGCGCTGCGTTCGGTTGCATGGCACAGGTGGGCACAAGCGGTTCAGAGGAACCAATCAATCAAAGAAACAAAGAAAGGCTTAACCATGAATGGTGGACTCGACAAACCGGTGGGGCGTCGTCGGTTTTTACAGATTAGCGGCTGCGCGTTGGCGGCTGGAATGAGCTTGTCCGGTCGGCAGGCCGCTGCTGGCCAAGAGTCGAGCAAGATGCTTCGCAAGGCCGTGAAAATCGGCATGGTGCGAGAAGGAGAGACGCTGAAAGAAAAATTCCAACTCGTCAAACAGTTGGGGTTCGACGGCATTGAGTTGGACAGCCCCAACTCGTTGGATCCTGACGAAGTGCTGAAAGCGCGTGATGAAGTGGGCCTGCCGATCCATGGCGTGGTCGATTCGGTGCATTGGCGGGCCACACTCTCGCACCCCGATCCCGATGTTCGCGCCAAAGGCCTGGAGGCACTGAAGCAAGCACTGCGCGATGCGAAGCTTTACGGCGGTTCAACGGTTTTGCTCGTACCGGCCGTGGTGAACGAAAAGGTTTCGTACGATCAAGCCTATAAGCGGTCTCAGGCCGAAATCCGCAAAGCCATCCCGCTGGCCGAAGAGTTGGGCATTCGCATTGCGATCGAAAACGTATGGAATAAGTTTTTGCTCAGTCCACTGGAAGAGGCCCGTTATCTGGACGAGCTTGGTTCGCCGATGGTGGGTGCGTATTTCGATGTGGGCAACATCGTGGCCTTTGGCTGGCCGGAGCAATGGATCCATATTCTTGGTAAACGGATCGTGAAACTGGACATCAAGGATTACAGCCGCAAGATCCAGAACGAACAAGGCATGTATAAGGGATTCGGCGTCAAGCTGGGCGAGGGCGACGTGAACTGGCCCGCTGTGATGCAGGCCCTGCGCGATATCGGATATCAAGGCTGGGCCACTGCGGAAGTGGGAGGCGGTGGCCGAGATCGGCTGGCAGAAATCGCCCAACGTATGGACCGCTGCTTCGCGAGCTAGCAGACCGCTCACCTCGCTTACCATCGGCGACCGTATCGACCAACGACTCTACCGGATGCTGCGGACACGCGCCCCCGGTCAATCTGCGGGTTTGTTCGTCGGCTGCCCCTCACGCATCATTCTGAGGCGACAAGAGATGGTGCCAGCAGGGCAACAGGACAGAAACGGGCAAGAAGCCGGTCTTATCGGCAGTACGTCTGTGATGCGTCGGTGGTGTGTTGGCTTGGCCACAGGATGGCGGGCTTCGGCGGCAGCAATGGACAAATGGCCCAACGACGGCGTACTCGAAGCGCCAGATTGCAGACCCAGTTTGTAAGCTCAGTTGGGCTGTGTTGCCGCAAAATTTTTTTCTGTTCTCGAAAACCAAACTGTCCAGCCAAGCGTAGAAAGGATGGAGGCAGAAAAGAGGTGGCCGCACGGCCGGCAACCGCTTCCTCCGACTGGCGGCCGTTAGTAAGAGGGAGATAGGAAGCGGAAGCTCTCGAGTTGAGTTTCATGGAGGTGCATCATGGTCCGTTCACTGATTCCGTGGACTTCTCGGGAGCTGCCTCGCCCACTGGAACGGCTGGAGCGCGAAATGGAAGATCTGTTCGACCGCTTCGGCTTCGAGGGGTGGCTCACCG
>WGDQ01000411.1 GCA_015493185.1 Planctomycetaceae bacterium | reverse complement strand
GTTTGAGGGGGTTGGTGGTGCCTGTTTTCTCGGAGAAACGCGGTGCGGCTCTGGATTTTCCTCGTTTTGAGCACCATGGCGGCTGTGATCGGTGAACCACGGCGCAGCGATGCCACCGAGGAAGTGGTAGTCGGCGTCGGTCATCCGGCATCGGATGTGTCTCAGCGGTTGCGACAGCCGGTGTCCCTATCGTGGACGGCCATGCCGCTCCGGCGGGGGATAGAGCGGATCGCCGAGAGATGGAGCGTGGGCGTGCTGCTCGATCGGCGGATTGATCCGGGGCAATCGATCACGATCGCTGTGGAAAATGTTCCACTGGGCACACTGTTGCAGCGCGTGGCAGCACACGGCCATGCGGCAATGGCCGTTGTTGGTAGCGTCGTTTACATCGGTCCGGAGGACGCGGCAGCGCGATTGCCTACGATGTGGGCGATTCATCGCGAGATGGTCCGCCGACTGCCGACACGATGGCGTCGTCGGTGGTTGCAAAGAGTGCCCGGCGGGTGGGGTGAGCTAAGCGAACCGCGACGGCTGTGCCAGCAAGTCGTCGGTCAGGTTGGGGGAAACCTCGTAGGAGATGACCGGGTGCCCCATGATTTGTGGGCTGCTGCATCGCTTCCTCAAATACCCCGGTGCGATCGACTCACATTCGTATTGGCTCAGTTCGATCTGGGATACGAGATTCGTCTGAACGACGACGAGAAAACGGCCGCTGAATCGGCGAGTAACACGCTCGCGGTGCGCATCGTGCCTTGGTCGCAGCATCCGCGGCTCGAAAGACGATACGCGGGCGGAAGCGATCCGGCGCGTCGTGCTGCTTTCTGGCGGCGTTTGGCGCCAGAAGCTGAGATCGTGATCGACGGCGACAAGATTGTCGTGCGAGGCAGTTGGGCCGATCACGAAAGGCTGCTCCGCGGCGCTAGAAGCCGCAACAGCCCAACGCCAACCCCAAGACGCGCGGGTGCCGGCAATCTATCAGCGGCCACTCGGCGTTATGATCTGCGCGTAGTCGATGTGCCGGCCCGACAATTGATCGAGGCGGTGGCGCGCAAGCTGGGCAGAAGTGTCGCGTTCGACGACGGCCTTTCGCCGAGCGATCTGCAAAGATCGGTGTCGGTCGACGTGCGACAGAAGTCGGCCGATCAATTGCTGCACGCGGTGGTTGAGGCGGCCGGTCTAAGGTTGCGCCGTAGCGACGACGGAGACTTTACAGTCGTGCGGCCGTCGTCACCGTGAAGCACACGCCCACGCGACGTATTGTGCAAGCTTGATTGGACGACTCAGCAGCCGTGTTTTTCGAGCTTCTCGCGCAACGTGTCAGCCGTAAACGGCTTGACCAGGTAGTCGGATACGCCCGCTTGAATCGCCTGCACGACGCGGCTTTTTTCGGCCTCGGTCGTTACCATAATGATCGGAACGTTGGCGTCCTGCTGGCGGATTTCTTGAATCACCTCGAGCCCCGACTTGTTTGGCATATTCCAGTCGGTGAGCACCAGGTCGAACTCGCCGGGCTTGAATAATGATACGGCCTCTGCGCCGTCGCTGGCTTCTACGGCATCGGGCACACCGACCGCGGCCAGCGAGCGAAGAATGATCTTGCGCATCGTGCTCGAATCGTCTGCGACCAGTACCTTCATGAAGTGTCCCCTTCCACACTGAGCTGGCGTGGGCCACCGCAGCGGATTGATCCGACTGGTGGGCTCCAGGGCGGATCACCGCGATCCGCCGCGGGTTCTGTTTGTTCGATGTCGCACAGTTTGTGCGAGAGCGCTCTCCGGCCGAAACGCTGCCGAAAAAACGCGGTGCATAAAAAGCTACGTCACCTCGCCGTGTTGTCAAAAAGAGGGGGCAACTTCGCGGGATGCACTTTTTTTGACAGCTTTCTTCTTATGGCGCGATTTTCGACACGATGATCGTTCATCGGTTTGGGCAGGGGATCGGGAGGCGAGGTTTTTAGGGGAAGACTCGCAGCCAGCCCGTGATCAGAAACCGTTCAGGTGCAAGACGATCCTGCAACGCGGATGTATCGAAATCGCCGCTTTTGGTGACGATGCCGAACAGTCGGCGAGCGAAGCGCCGCCTCACAATGTCTCCCGACATTGCGGTTCTCGGGAAACCGATTTGACAACTGGCCAAAACCGTGACCTAGAGTTCCCAAGAACGCGATAGCTCTGCTCCCGCGTACCGTCGGTCATGGAAGTCGGGCCACAACGCAGCGCGCTCGGACACGATCGGTCGAAGCTCGATAGAACGAGACATTCGCCATCGGCAAAGCGAGGCGTGAAGGTGGCCAACGCCGAGACGGCGGGGGCAGCCCGGCGATTTTTTCTTTTTCGTTTGCCGTCTACACAAACGTTGATTTCATCTTTCGTTGATGGAGAAGGAGAGCAACGTGTCCACGGTCGTAGAAAACGTTCCCAATCGAGAAGCCGCCGACTCACCATCGGCCGAGGCCACAGCGTCGATGCAGATGGTGAGCTTTCGTTTGGCTCAAGAGGAATACGGGATCGAGATCACCAAGGTGCAGGAGATCATCCTGATGGGTGAGATTACCCGGGTTCCGCAAACCCCCACCTACATCAAGGGGCTGATCAACCTGCGAAGCATGGTGATTCCGATCATTGATCTGCGCGAGCGTTTCGGCTTGCCGCCGCAACCGCCGACGGATGAAACACGGATCATGGTCGTTAACGTGGCCGACAAGACGATCGGTCTTATCGTCGATGCGGTCAGTGAAGTGTTGAGGATCAGCCGCGACCAGATCACGCCTCCGCCGCCGACGGTGGCCGGGTTGGGCCGAGAGTATCTGACGGGTTTGGTGAACCTGGAAGAACGCCTGCTGATCTTGCTCGACATCGACAAGATTCTTGGACACGAGGGCGAACTGGAGCTGGAAGAAGCCACGGCCGCTGCCGCACCAGCTACGTAATGTCGCAGCCACTGCTCGCGGCGAAGTCCCATCGACGACCGATTCATGTGGATCGGGTAAGCGGCCACGAAATCAACGGTTTTGGGAAATAATTTTTTCGAACAATCCAGCCTTTCTTGAAGAGAGGAACGAAAC
>WGDQ01000410.1 GCA_015493185.1 Planctomycetaceae bacterium | reverse complement strand
CGACCTCAGCGGCTACGCGCGGATGGATTTGCGACTAACGCCCGAAGGCCGCGTTTACGTGCTCGAGGCGAATCCGAACCCCAATTTGGAGTATGGCGAGGATTTCGCCGAATCGGCCGAGAAGGCGGGCATCTCTTACGAGATGCTGCTGCAACGCATTTTGAATCTCGGACTGCGATTTCAGGCCGCATGGAAACGGTGAGCGTGCCATGTGCCACGTCGGACGGACGGCACACGGGGCCATCCATCACCCGGCTTGCGAGGGCAACTCCGTGGCCCGATGGCGGCACCTGTGGAGCCCCTGGTTCACGATTCCGCAAAGAGCGGGCCGCAGACGATCGGCCATAAACAACAGGCAGCAGGAACCCGCGACCGTGGACAATCCGGCGTGAGCAAACCGGCGTGCGTGAGCTGTGGAGCGTGAGCCGTCGGGCGGGAGGCCGCGCTGCCGGTGCCGGCGTGGTTGTCGCCCATGTTGAGAGGCGGCGTGTGGTCCGACGCCCGGTGCGACAAGCGCTGGTGATTGATGCCGACAAACCCTGATCCTGGATGCTGCTAGGCGGTCTTTGCCTTTTTTCAACTCGATACGACTTTCCTGCGGGCACGATCTTGGTGAACCGATCGGGTGGCAAACGACGAGCGACTCCTTCTGAGGGAGATCGGGGCAACGGCTGGCGCGGCACCGCGTGGCCGTCGCTTGTGGCGGCCCTTTTTGTTGTGGCCTATTTGCTGCTGTTTCTGGGGAGTGAGCTACCAAGCCTCGGCATGGTGGCCAAAGATCGCATCTGGCGGCGCTACGACTTCCTGGTGTGGCTGTTCACGCCCTCGACCTTGATGGAAGGGCTTGCCGAACGATGGTTAGGACGACCGCCCGAGGTCGGCCTACTCGACCGGCTTCCGATTGTTGCCGTGGCCGCGGCCATTGTGTTGCTGGCCATTGCCATTGGATATGTGGCGATGCGTCGCCTGGGCGCAACTGCCGGCTTGAGGACGCTCGAACAACTGGTGTTTTCCTTTGGCGTGGGGATGGCACTGCTGAGCGTGTTTACGCTGGCATTCGGTCTGCTGGGATGGCTGCACACGCCGTTGCCGTGGGCGCTGCTTGCCGCCGTGGCTTTCGCCGAAGTCGGCCGCTTTTGGAAGGCCCGGTTGTTTGCGATCGACAATGAAAAGGAAAAGGCTGCCGCAGATGTGGGGGCCGTCGAGCCCGTGCGGGAACAACGCTCCGCGGGCACCGGGCATCTGGCCGCTGAGCGGAATCGCCGCAACGACGGCTCGAGCGGGGGCCGTATTGGGCGGCCGCCGCGGCCGAGGCAGACCGAGCGGATTCTGGCCGGGGTGTGCGTGTTGTTTGGGCTGGTGATTTTGCTGGGCGGCATGCTTCCGCCTATCGAGTTCGACGTGCGCGAATACCACTTGCAGGTGCCAAAGGAGTTTTTTCAACAAGGACGCATCACGTTTCTGCCGCACAACGTGTATGGCAATATGCCGCTGGGGGCCGAGATGTCGGCCCTGTTGGCAATGGTGATTTGCGACGATTGGTGGCTGGGGGCATTGGCCGGAAAAACGGTTGTGGCCGTTTTTGCCGTGGCGACGGCGCTGATGCTTTGGACGGCCGGGAGGCGATGGTTTTCGCCAACCGCTGGTGCGGCGGCCGCGATGATTTACATTTCCACGCCGTGGGTCGCGCGGGTTTCTACGTCGGGGCTGGTCGAAGGCGTGTTCGGTTTTTTTCTGGCGGCTGCTGCCTACAGCTTTTGGCTGTGGCGCGATGCGCAGGCGGTCGAGCGGCGAGCGGGCCCGATCGACGCGACAGACTGCTCGGGCACCGGTCGAAAAGCGGCTTTGCGAGAGAAGCGCGAGGACGATTCTGTACGTGCGGCAGCCTCGGCCGCGGAAACCGCTCCGGGCGGCGACGTGGACCCGTCGGTTCGGACAGCGAGCACGAAGACGGTTGTTGGCGGCGGCGTAGAAGTTGAACCGATGGCCGGGAAAGGTTGCCGCGGCGACCGACACACCGCTATGTCGCGGCTGCTGCTGTGCGGTTTCTTTGCCGGTGCGGCCGCCGCGGTGAAGTATACGGCCGTGCCGCTCGTCGTGCTGCCGCTGGCGTTGGCGGTGGCGATTGCCGGAAAGGGACGCCGCGCTAGTTGGCTGGCCGCCTTTCTTTTGGCTGCCGCCGTGGCCGGTGGTGGCTGGTATGTGAAGAACTGGGCGTTGAGCGGCAATCCGACATATCCGCTGCTTTACGATCTGTTTGACGGTCGCACGCGCACGCCGGAAAAAAACGCGCAGTGGGTGGCTGCCCATCGTCCGCCGGGCTACTCGCCGGCACTTTGGGCGAACGACGTGCGAAGGTTGCTCGTGGGCAGTGAGTGGATTGGTCCTTTGGCGGTGCCGCTGGCCCTGCTGGCCGCCGTAGGCGGCACTCGCCGCAAACGCGTGTGGCAATGTCTTTCGTACGTGGCCGTCTACTGGATGATTTGGTGGCTGTTTACGCATCGGCTCGATCGTTTTTGGGTGCCTATGCTGCCGGTGTTGTCGTTGGCCGCCGGGGCCGGCTTCGCATGGCGCGACGACCGCCCGTGGCGCTGGACGGTTGCGGTGGTTGCGGTGGTGGGCATCGTCTATTGCCTGTTGGTCGATGTGAGCGGCCCGGGCGGTTACAACCGTTTTCTGGTACGGTTGGAACGCTTGCGCGACGATCCTGAGCGCGTGCCGGAGTGGTTCGGCTACCTCGAACGTCGTACACCGCAGGGTCGGCAGGTGCTCAGCGTGGGCGATGCGGCGATGTTCGATCTTCGCGTGCCGGTGCTTTACAACACGGTGTTCGACACCTGCATTTTCGAGCAACTGGTGCGGGGTCGAACGCCTGAAGAGGTGCGGCGGCATTTTCGCTCGATTTCCCTGGTTTACGTTCATTGGGGCGAAATCGCCCGCTATCGGTCGCCGGGGAATTATGGGTTCACCGATTTCGTGCAGCCCGAGGTTTTCGACCGACTGGTGCAGCAGGGAATTCTCGAACCGCCGATCGATCGCTTCGAGTCGTCGGGCGTGCAGATTTTTCCCGTTCGGCACGCGGAGCAAAGCGCGACCGAGTAGCGCGGCATCGGGCCGCAATGCCGAACCTCTTGGTGCAGGGTGTGCGGAGCTAAAAGAAGGGTGCCCCACTCCACCGGGCGCCTCAGCGATCGGCAGATTGGCAGATCGTGAGGACGCAAGCACGACGGGCGGTTTGGCGGCGCGGTTGCTAGAAGACTGCTAGCATGCTGTCGCGCGCCTGGGTTGGGGTTGTTTGGGCGCGGCGAATGTCGTAGGCTTCTGCACCTGTTTCCAGACCGAATCGTGCGGTCGCAGCCACATACGATTGGGGCGACTGGCCGGGGCGGACGCCTTTTCTCTCTGCCTTGGCGTGTGCCTGTTTGGCCGATTTTACGCTGGGCCGGGTTGTGTGGCTTGCACAACTGGTCGTGCGTGTTGTCTGGGGGCAGCAGTGCGTCATGGATGACGTTTGTCCCGCATAGCTGAGATTCAAGGATGAATTCTAGCAATCGTGTTCGGGTTGTATCGGGATCGAGCGATCGGACCTCGTGGGCTTCTCCGGTTGATGTTCCGAATCATGATGAGTCGCTGGCACTGACCCTCCGGCGTGCGATCTTGAAAACGCGTCGTTGGCTGTTGAACCAACAACAGCCCGAGGGCTATTGGGTTGCCGAGCTCGAGGGCGACACGATCCTCGAGAGCGAATACATTCTGCTGTTGGCGTTTCTGGGGCGTGAAAACAGCCCCGAGGCCCGCAAGGCGGCCCGCTATATCGAGGGCAAGCAACTGCCCGATGGTGGTTGGTCGAACCATCCGCATGGTGCGGTCGACATCAGCGTGAGTGTGAAGGCGTATTTCGCGCTGAAGCTGACCGGCTACGATCCGTCGAGCGAGCCCATGCAGCGAGCCCGTCGGGCCATTATGGCGCATGGCGGGGCCGATGCCGTAAACAGCTTCACGCGTTTCTATCTGGCGATGCTCGGTCAGATTTCGTACGAGCAGTGCCCGGTGGTTCCGCCCGAGATTTGCCTGCTGCCCTCGTGGGCACCGGTGAATCTTTACGCCCTTAGCGCGTGGAGCCGAACGATTGTGGTGCCGCTGTCGATCGTCTCTGCGCTGAAGCCCACCCGCACCATCGGCAGCGAGCGGGGCATTCGCGAGCTGTTTGTAAAGCATCCTCGCCACTGGGCGCCGCCTCGGGCACCCGACATCGAGCCGGGCGGCTTGCTGAGCTGGGATCGATTTTTCTTGTGGGTTGATCGCGCGATGAAGTGGCTCGAGCGGCATCGGCTGATGCCGTTGCGGCAACGGGCCATTCGGAAGGCAACCCAGTGGATGCTCGCGCGGTTTGAAGATAGCGACGGCCTGGGGGCGATTTTTCCGCCCATTGTTTGGAGTGTGGTTGCCCTGCGCGGCCTGGGCTACGACGACGACGCCCCGGAGCTGGCCGAATGCTACCGTCAGCTCGAGGGCTTGAAGATCGAAGAAGACGATACGTTGCGTCTTCAGCCCTGCCTTTCGCCGGTGTGGGATACGACGATTACGCTTCGGGCCCTGCTCGATAGCGGTGTGCCGGCAACCGATGAGGCGCTGCGGAAGGCTTCCGACTGGCTGATCGCCCAACAGATCGATCAGCCGGGTGATTGGTCGGAAACCGTCGATGCCGAGCCGGGCGGTTGGTGCTTCGAGCATGCCAACCGGTTTTATCCCGACCTGGACGATACGGCCATGGCCGTGGTGGCGCTGGTCGATCAACTTGCCTCGCCCACGCCGCCCGCGAGCGAACTGCCGCCGCCGTTGGGCATTGTGGCCGAAGGCAAGGCCGACACATTGGATGAAGGCCGGCAGTGCGTTGCGAACTGGGATCGGTTGCTGGAAGCGGCCATGCGTGCCGAGCGCTGGATGCTGGCCATGCAGAATAGCGACGGCGGATGGGGGGCGTTCGACCGCGACAACAATCGCCAGTTTCTCTGCCATGTGCCTTTCGCGGATCACAACGCGATGATCGATCCGAGCACGCCCGACATTACCGGACGCGTGCTCGAAGCGCTGGGGCGGATGGGCTACCGGCAAGGACACGCGGCCATCGATCGGGCCGTGGCCCTGTTGCGCGATACTCAGGAGCCCGACGGCAGTTGGTTTGGCCGCTGGGGCATCAACTACATCTATGGCACCTGGCTGGCGATCACCGGCTTGCGGGCCGTTGGAGTCGCCGCATCGGACGAGGCCATCGTGGCCGGGGCCCAATGGCTCTTGGCGCATCAACAGCCCGACGGCGGTTGGGGCGAACTGCCCGAGACTTACGACCGGCCCACGCTGCGCGGCACCGGGCCGACCACGGCTTCGCAAACGGCCTGGGCGTTGTTGGGGCTGATTGCCGCCGGATACGAACGTCACCCGGCCGTGGCCCGTGGCGTGCGGTTTTTGCTCAATCGGCAGCAGGCCGATGGCACCTGGGACGAGGAAGAGTTTACCGGCACCGGTTTTCCTCGGGTGTTCTACCTGCGTTACCACATGTATCCGATCTACTTCCCGCTCATGGCGCTTTCGCGCTGGCTCAGTGCGGTGGGAACACCATTGGACGTGGCCGTCGGCGCTGACGAGCACGACGAGGCGCCGACGCTATCGGTTGTGACAGCGCAGCGATCGGCAGAATGGCTCAACAAAGGGCGATCGGCAGAACGCGATGTGGCGCCCGGCTGCCCAAGCGGTGAGGCTGCCGTTGGAAAAGCCGTTGGCAAAGGTATCGGAGATCGTTCCCGCGCGAGCGACGCGCCGGAGATCGCTCCGCAAGAGACGACCATGTGCCTGCCCATGCGCCGTCGGTGCGCAGGCTGATCGCAAGTTCACCGCACGGTCGTTTCAGAAGGTGTCTTCAAACTCCAATTCCGGCTTCGATCGCGAGCGAGCCGACCGGCACGTCGTCGGTCTGCATCGAGCAGTTCGAGGAAGCATCGTGCGGTGGCGCGTTGAGACAGTGACGCATTTTGCCCGACGTGCCGGGCTGGTCCGGCGTGGGGTGTCGGCGTGGGGTGTTGGCGTGGTGCCCCGCTGCCGCATGTCGTACACGCGGCCGGCGGTTGTTTTGTTCGGCATTTTGCAGATCGGTCGGTGTGTCGTGTCGTGGCGTCGGGCAGTCGTGTCGCGGCGTCGGGCAAGTGGCCGCTGCACCACGGCGCTGGGTAAACGAACCGCTGCACCGCGGCGCCGGCTGAATGGGCCGCTGCACCGCGGCGCTGCGTATCGGGCGGCTGGCGCAGAACCATCGGCCCGTGAAATCGTTTCATTTCAGGCCCGCGAAATAGTTCATTTCGTCAGTTCATCAGCACGGCCCCGTGTCCGATACAACCGGGGTGCGAACGGAAAGGTTTGCTATGCGTTTTCCTCTGTCGCTTACCCGATCGATGGGTAGCTATTTGTTGAAGAAG
>WGDQ01000409.1 GCA_015493185.1 Planctomycetaceae bacterium | reverse complement strand
GCCATTGTCGACCACAATCACGGTGATGGTGAACGTGCCGGTCTGCTGGGCGGTGGGTGTCCACTGGAAGGCCCCGGTGTCCGGATCGATCGTGGCCCCCTCGGGCGCCGAATCGTCGAGCAGGTAGGTCAGGTCGTTGCCATCCGGGTCGGTGGCCGTGGCCGTCAACTCCACGGCCACGCCCGGCTGTGTTTGCCGGTCGTCGATTGGCGCCAGGTCGGGCGGGTTGTTGACCATCTCGGGTGTTTGGTCGAGAGCGAACCGGCGCACGTACACACCCTGCGGATCGCCGGCTCCGAAGCCGCTCCAAGCAATCACGGCCTGACCGGCCGCGTTTTGCGCCACACTGGGGAAGCGCTGATCGGCTAGCGTGGTTTGGCTTACCACAAACTCTTGGCCCAGCGGTGTGCCATCGGCCGCAAACTGACGTGCCATCACCGCCAGGCCGCTGCCGTCACCCAATTCGCTCATCCACGTGGCCAGATAGCCGCCGTCGGAGCTCATCACGATTTGGCCCGGCGCCTGGTCGAGCGGCAACTGTTGGTTGATCCGCTGTCGACCTCCTTGCGGCGCATCGGTAGCGGCAAACCGTTGCGCGAAGAAGTCGAACATGCCCGACTGACCGTCGCGGCTGCTGTAGCTGACGACAAATGCCCCGTCGTCGGTTCCCGCCACATTGGAAATGAGTTGATCTCCCAGCGTCACGTCGTTGACGATCATTTCATCGCCGCGTGCCGTGCCGTCGGTGCCGAAGCGACGGGCATAGACACCCCAGCCGCTGCCATCCTGGCCAAAGCTGCTCCAGGCCACGACCAGCTCAGAACCCGCCACGGCAATCGAAGGGAAGTCCTGTCGGGAAACCACGGTTTGGTTCACGCGCGTTTCGCCGCTCAACGCATTGCCGGCGGTGTCGAACACGCGTAGAAACACGCCCTCGAAATCGCCCGGTCCGAATCCGCTCCAGGCAACAGCAAAGCCGGCGTTCTCCGTTTCCGGATCGCTCCACGCTGTGATTTGCGGTAGGCGCTGCGAGCCGGGCCTCGTGACATTCACAAGAATCTCGCCCGTCAGCGGCATGCCCTGAGCGTCGAACACCCGGGCAAAGACGCCGCTGCGATCGCCCTCACCGCGTCCGCTCCAAACGATGGCGTAGTTGCCATTCCCAAGCGCTGCGACCGAGGCCGATCGCTGAATGCCGCGACGCGTGGTGTTGACCACGAAGGCGTTGCCCTCTGGTGTTCCGTCGGCGGCAAAGAGCCGGGCAAACACGCCGTTGGCGTCTCCCGCGCCAGCGCCCTCGTAGGTAACAAGGAATTCACCGTTCGGTTGAATGGCCACGGCCTGCGCGCCGAGCGTCGTGCGTTGCGACCGAGCCACCACGTCGTTTACCAGTTGCTCGTCGCCCGTGGGGGTAACGGCCAGCAGTCGGCGGTATTCCAACTGCTCGAAGCGCCGCCGCCTGCCGCGGCGCGCGCGCCGCTGTTGGGAACGCTTGCGGCTTAGAAACGAAGAACGGGATTCAGAAAAGAACGGCATGGCTTCCTGTTCCGGAGGGAGCGAGTTTCACATGACGCAGGACTTTTTTTGCCGGCTGCGGCGCCGATGCGGCCCGCCAAACCGGCAGTGTGCGGTCACCGGTTGCCGGTGTCCCTCGAAGCGGACCGAGCCCGACAGCTTCCGTCGGCCCCAATCGCTCGGCGAATTTTTGCCGTCGGCGGTTCCGGCGTTCGGCGGTGTGGCCGCTCGCTCAGGTGCCGGCCGGCAAGCCAGGGCATGATGCACCGGTCGGTTCCCGCAGGGCGTCCGCTTGGCCCGACCGGTGCACGGCAAACGATCTCGATGCCCGGCAACCGATGCCTTGGAAAACAACCGACGGTTGCGGAGCATGCGAGGCGCGGGGCGAATTGTAAAGAAAAGGGAAAAGGGGATCTTTCGTTCCAGCGTAATCGGCCGCGCCGGTTCTTCCAGCGCAAAGCACGACGGCCTCGATTCGCGGTCGATCGGTCCCTGTTCGACTGCCCGCCAAGGCTCTTCGGGGTCTTGTGTTTTCGTTCTCGCCCGTGTTGCCGGTTCGTGTCGGTCTGTTGCCCAGGTTCTTTGGCCGCGCCGTCCGCCGCGCGAACAACCGGCACGATCGGCGCAAACTGCCCGTTCCCACCGGCGGCCACCGTGGCGCGCGGTCGGGCCAAACCGGCCCAGCCGACACCGGCGTGATCGCCGAGCGGGCAAGCGTGCGCCGCGTGATCGGGCCACGGGGTCGGAACCGAACAATCGAAGGCCCGCCGCTTGGCCCTATCGCGTGCCATCGCCGTCGGGCGGCTTACGTGCCGCTGACGATGGTAACGCGCGCCTCGGCCACGTTGCCTTCGTGTGTGCCGTCGTTGGCTACCACCGTGATGCTGCGCAGCGTCTCAACGACGCTGGCTGCCACGTTGCGATATGTCAACGTTCGCAGCACGGTGACGTACTCGGTCAGCGATGCGCCGCCGGTGAGTGTCAGTGTCAGCGTGTCGGCCTGTGAATCGGTGGTCACGTTGACCGATGTTCCGGTGGTGTCGACCAGCAGCTCTTCGTCCGTGCCGTTCAACCGGTTGGTGAGCGTGATTGTCAGGCTCTGCAACGTGGTGTCGTCGGGATCGACGATCGTTGCATCGACATCAACGATCAACACCTCGGTCATCGCAGCGGTGAGGTCCAATGTGGCGTCGAAGTCGGAACTACCGCCGCCCTCGCCGCTGAGCAGCGTCATCGGCGGCACATTGACTTCGACAGTTGCCGTGGCTGGCTGGCTATCGAGCTTGCCATCGCTGACGGTGACTATCACGGTTCGCGTTCCGCTGGTGGGCGTGGCCGCGTTGTTCTCATACTGGAGCGTTCGCAGCACGGCCTGCCAGTCGGACTGGGCCACCGGGGCTCCCACGGGATCGACCGGCGTGATCAACAGCGTCACGCGGCCCGGCACCGACGTGTCGGTGGCGACCATCAGGCCGCGGGTCGTGGCTTCCGTATCGTCGACACTCACGGTTTCGTCGCTGCCGTCCTGAACACCATCGAGCACGATGGTGGCCGAAGCCAGATTGGCATCGTCCATGTCCATCACGGTCAGATCCGATTCGACAACCGCAACCGGCGGATCGCCCTGTTTGAACGGCACCGGCGCCGCGAGGTCGATTCCCTCCCCGTCGTCGCCGTTCAGGTCCACTTTCGGCCGATCGGTAACGATGACGGTGAACGTTTCGGTGTCGGCCTGGGTTGGCGTGCCGGCGTCGGTCACCAGAACCGTGACCATGTGCTGGCCGACCTGGTCGATAGTGGGTGTCCAGGTGAACTCGCCCGTCGCAGCATCGAGTGCCATGCCGGGCAGCACCGAGTTTTCGTCGAGGGTGAACGTCAGTGTGCCGTTTTCCGGATCGGTGGCGGTCAGGGTAAGCATGCCCGTTTCGTCCACGGCGATGACCAGCGGGCTGGCAGGCTCCGCCAGGTCAGGCGGATCGTTCACGTCGGCCAGCACATGCACAATGGTGGTGCTCGGTGGGCCATCGGCCACGCCGTCGTTCACCACCACGTTGATCGTGCGGTCGGTGGTATCGGGATTGAGCGAACTATTGGTGTAGAAGATCTGCCGCAACGCGGTCTCGAAAGCCGTCCGATCGGCGCTGCCCACGTTCGTGAGCGTTGCGATCCCTGTGGTGCTGTCGTAGTTGAAATCGATGTCGGTCACGCTGCCGTTCATGGTCAACTGCTCGGTGCCCACACCGTCGGTCGTGTCGTTGGGACGATTGGTGAGCGTGATCGTGATCGAATCGATTTGCGGGCCGTCGGGATCAACGATCGCGGCATCCGTGTCAACGATCGCCACGCCGGTGGCCGACGCGCTTTCGGCAAACGTGGTTTCGAAATCGTTGCCCGACTCATCGGTGCCGTTGAGATCGGCGAAGGCCGGATCGTTCGTGGCCGCCACGTTCACGGGCACAACGGCCTCGTTGCTATCGTTTTCGCCATCGTTGACCGTGAGCCGCACGGTGCGCTGGGTCGTGTCTGGCGTATCCGAGGTGTTGTCGTATGTCAGCGTTTCGATCACGGCTTCGTAATCGGCCAGGCTGGCCGTGCCGGTGAGCGTGAGCACGCCGGTAAGCGGGTCGTAGCTGTCGTTGATCGCCGCGGCCACCACGCTGGTGTCGACCGCCAAAATTTCCATCTCGGAATCGAAAATCGCATCTAGCGCGATCTGGGCCGATTCGAGCATCGTGTCGTCCGAGTCGGTGATCGTTACATCGGGCGACAAAAGATTCACTGGGCCGCCGTCTTCGACAAAGTCGACAACCGCGGCATCCACACCGCCGTCGGCGCCGTTCAAATCGAGCGCGGGCGGATCGTTGACGGCCACGACGTTCACCGTTGCGGTTCGCACCGTGCTGTCCAGGCCCGTATCGTCCTGCACGCTGAACGTGATATTTCGCAAGCCCGGCGTGGGCGAGGTCGACGTGTTCTCATATCGAACGGTTCGCAGCACCGTGGCGTAGTCGCTCGGCGACGCCGAACCGGTAAGTGTGAGGATGCCGGTGAGCGGGTCGTACGTGTCGTTGATCGTTGCCGCCACCACGCCCGTGTTCACGGTGAGTTGCTCGGCAGCGCCATCTTGAAGACCGCCCAGCGTGATGGTTGCCGAAGCGATGGTTCCATCGTCGGTGAGCGTCAGGTCGGGCGCCAGCAGTAGAGCCGGATCGCCCTCGGTAAACGTGCCGGCGTCGACATCGGTGCCATCGGCCGCACCGTTCAGGTCCATTTCAGGGCGAACGCCCACGGCAATCTGCAATATCTCGACGTCGGGCAGTGCCGGCGTGCCACCATCGATGGCAATCACCAGGATGTCGAACATCCCGGTTTGCGAGGCGTCGGGCGTCCAGCTTACCACGCCGGTGGCCGGGTCGATGGTGACGCCATCGGGCGTATCGTCGGGATCGAGCTGATAATGAATGTCCAGCGGCATCACGTCGTCGGTGATCGTCCACGACTGATCGCCCAGGTTGAACAGGTCGATCGTGAATTCTTCACCCACGGCCGCCTGCTGCACCGGGAAACCCTCGGGAACCACCAAATCGGGCGGCGCTGCATTGCCAGGAAACGAAACGTGGCTGTTTAGCACCAGGCGTCGTTCGAGCCGTTCCAATCCTCGCGACCTACGACCCAACGAGCGACCGAGCGACGATGAGCGACGACGAGATTTCTTTCGTTTCATGAATGCAAACTCACGGTGCAAAGGGTGAACCTTAAGCTCTAAAGCGATCAGTCAGTATCAAAATCAAATGACGGGGTTTGTGGGGATCTTCATCCGCAGCGCACTTGCGGCGATGGGACTTCGACGCGATCGGCCGGCCATGATTGCTCGAACTTTCGTGCCATGTCGACGTGCGCAGTACGGACACAGTCCGCATGCACGTATTTGCCCATAAGCCCCACACATGGCCCGAACCGCAGAGAAGACCGACCCAGAACGCTTTCGCGCTGCTCTGTTCTTCGTGCCCAGCGCCCGTCGCCGGTGCTGCCCTCGCCCCATCGTTGCATCCGCCCCGCTCCACAACAGCGGAAGCGGCGACTCGACGGTGTGGGTTTCGAAGTTGGTTGCGAAGCGATCGGTTATCCCTTGCTCCCGCCGCGTCCCAGCTCGTGCGGAAAGACGTTCGTCCCATGGAACGAACGACGATCGCTTGCTGCGAAAACGTTTGTCTTCTGGTTGCCTGGCCCGCTGAAACGCATGATGCGCTTTGGGGAAGCCAGGCAAACTTTTCCATATTCGGGAGATAATAATCGGCCGCAGAATCGGCTGCAACAAATTTGCGCTGATTTATTCCGATTCCTCGATCAGTTGACCGCCCGCCCGCGGAGACGCACGGTCGGCCGTAAGCTCGTTCCGCGGATCACGAACCGTGCGTCTCGGGGTGGCCCGCAAAACGGTGCTGCCACACGGCATCCGCATGTTTCTTCTTGATGGCTTGCAGTGCATGCTGCCATGCCTCTCGCTGCACACGTACAACGCAACGGAGCCGCCGCACCCGTGCGACTGTCGAATCGTGGTCGCACTC
>WGDQ01000408.1 GCA_015493185.1 Planctomycetaceae bacterium | reverse complement strand
GCGCATGGCACGGCGAGTAAGGACGACGCAGCGGACCACTTACACGAAGATGGGACAACGCCGGAAGACAGGCCGCAAACGCCCTTGGAACGACTGATTGCCGAGGGCCCTGGCCCGTTCGAAGTGCCCGTCGAACCGGCCGTGTTTCGCAACGTGCGGCCGGGCGAAACCACCGCGGCCGAACTGGAGCAGCAGTGGGGTCCGCCGCTGGAAATCCACCGTCAAGACGACCTGGTGCAATACGTTTACGAGCTGGAACGCTTCCCTTCCGTATCGGTCACGTTGATGGATGGTCAGGTCGTTTCGCTTCTGGTCGAGCTTCAAGCAAGCCAACCGCCGGAAGAACTGATCGAGCGTTTGGGGCTTGGTTCAGTACGGTTGGTTCGCGTGACAGACGTTGAAGGCAGCCCGCTGGGACTAGCCTTTCCCGAACGGGGTGTGCTGTTCAGTTTCGATCCGCGCAGCGAAGAACCCCGCGTGTCGCAAGTGGTGCTGGAAACGATCGATCCGCAGTCGTTCGTGTTGCGGGCCCGGCTCGAGCAGGAGCATCACCCAACCAGCAGCCTGCGCGATGTCGAGTATGCCTTGCAGCTCGATGACGAACTGGCCGAAGCACACTGGATTCGGGCCCAACTGCTCGAGCGACTGGGACGCTATCAAGAAGCGATCGAGGCGGTGGAAACGGCCATCCGTCTGGCACCCAAGCGTTTGCGGTTCCGACTGACGCGGGCCAGAATTCTCGACCGCATGGGCCAATCGGTGCAGGCTATTGCCGAAACGAAGGCGACGGTCGATCTTTGCAAAGACGACGCACCGCACGTCAAGGCCGAGGCCCTGCTGCAACTGGGCGATTTGCTGGCCACTGGTCCGGGGCGCGATTTCAAGGCGGCGATCGACTACCACATCGAGGCCATCCGACTGGCCGAGCCGCTGGCCGACGATCGCCGTGAAGAGGTGCGAACCAGTGTGCGACAAACGGCCGTGCTGGCCTATTTGGCCACGGCCACCGATGTGGCCTGGGGCTCGTGGCGCCGGAAAGAAGAGGTGGCCAAAAAGTGGCTTCAGCGGGCCGAAGATCGTATCGACCGCTTCTTTGCCGACGTGCCGCGCGACCGCGATCGGTTCCGTTTCGCCCTGGCCGCCACGGCGCTGGGCGCCGATGTGGGCCTGCGCGGCCGGTGGGATCCGGCACCTTGGATCGATCAGGTGGAAACGCTCGGCGAAACGCGTTTGAAGCAGGCAGATGATGATGTGCTCCGACAGGCCGAAATCGAGTGGGACTTGGGGCTGGCCCTCTACGATGCGTTGCAGGTGGCGCAGCTACGCGGCCAAACCGAAGATGCGCTGCAACTCGGTCAATCGGCCGTCGATCATCTCGAGTCGGCCGCGCCGCTCAAACGCCAGATGCCCGGCCTGGCCTATATGCTGGGGCGGCTGTACTTCCGCATTGGCGCCATCTATGCTGCGGGAGGCGAGGCCCACGAAGCGGCCACCGAGTGGTTCGACCGGGCCGTGCCGCTGCTGGAAGAACCCGTGCCCGTGGGGGCGGTGGGCGATGTCGGACGACAGGGCGAAACCTTCGTGAGCATGGCCGTTTCCTACTGGGAAGTGGGCCAACGCGAAGAGTCGCTGCGGCTCACCGAGCAGGGCTTGCACCTCATGCAGCAGGCTGTCGAAGATGGCATCCTCGAACCGGCAGCGCTCGCCGTTCCGTATCACAACCTGGCTCAAATGCACCAACAACTGGGAGAGCCCGACAAAGCCGAGGCCTACGCCCAACTGGCGGCTAAGGCAGAAAACGGCCAGGACGGGTCGCAGCCACGATCTCGCTAACTCTGGCTCGGGCAAACCGCCGCGATGTTGCTCCGCCTGCTGCTGCTGTTTTGTCTTGTTCCGCTGGTCGAGCTCACATTGCTGCTCTGGCTGGCTGACGTGACCGGTTGGCGGACAACTCTGCTACTGGTGCTCGGCACCGGGGTGGTTGGGGCCGCACTGGCCCGCTATCAAGGTTGGCAGGTCGTGCAGCGCATCCAGTCGCAGTTAGAACAAGGCCAGTTGCCGGCCGATTCCCTGCTTGATGGGCTGATGATCTTCATCGCGGGCGCGCTGTTGCTCACGCCCGGCATTCTGACCGATGCGGTGGGATTCGTGCTGCTGATCCCCTTCTTTCGCCGGCGGATTCGTCGGTACTTGGGCCGCCGGTTCCGCGCGCATTGGCAGGCCCACTCGTTTGAAAGCGATTATTCGGATCACTACGAGCACAACGACTTCGATGGCCCGGTGATCGATATTCGCCCATCGTCGCCG
>WGDQ01000407.1 GCA_015493185.1 Planctomycetaceae bacterium | reverse complement strand
GTGTCGGTGAGATGTCCGGAGTGTGGTATGGCGTACAAGACGCCGGAGACAACGCTCGACGGGCGGGTGCGCTGTCGTGGGTGTGGGGCAATCGTGGGAATGATGGTTGTCCAGCAAAACGAAGCGCAGGATGAAGTCGAACAGCCTGAACTGGGGGAGGCGGTGTTGCCCGCTGCGCGGCATGACACACATAGGGATGCGGCGTCTGACACCATCGTGCAGATTAATGAGGATCAGCCCGATCGCGACGACGCGGAACCGTCGACGATGCAACTCGATTCGGGCCAGCGGGAACCGTCTGCGTCGGAGGGCGCCCAACCGCCGAAAAGGCTGGGGCGCTTCGAGATTCTCGGAGTGCTCGGCGCCGGCGGCTTCGGCAAGGTGTATCGGGCCTACGATGCCGTGCTCGATCGTGAGCTGGCGATCAAGCTGCCGCATACCATCGATAGCGAGGAAACCGGCAAGCGTCTGCTGCGTGAAGCCCAAGCAGCCGCTCGGTTGCGGCATCCGAACATCGTGCCAACCTATGATGCGGGCTTCATCGACGGCCAGTTTTATATCGCCTCGGCGTTTATCGACGGTCAGACCTTGGGCCAGGCGATCAAGTCGAAACAGCTCGACCTTGACCAGGGGGTTGAGATCGTGCGTCAGTTGGCCGAAGCACTCGGCTACGCCCATGAGCAGGGCATCGTGCATCGCGACATCAAGCCGCACAACGTGATGCTCAATTCCGAAGGCGTGCCGCACTTGATGGATTTCGGCCTGGCCCAGCTTCAAAACGCCCGTGATCAACTCACGCACGACGGCACGCTACTGGGCACGCCGGCCTACATGTCTCCCGAACAGGCCACACGCGACAAGACCACCAAGGTCGGCCCGGCCGCCGATCAGTACAGCCTGGGCGTCATATTGTACGAACTGCTCTGTGGCGAGCGACCGTTCGAGGGTTCGCTAGAAGCGGTGCTCTATCACGTGCAAAAGGTCGAGCCCAAGCCACCACGAACGATCAACGCCAAGATCCCCAAGGACCTGGAGACGATTTGCCTCAAGGCGCTGCACAAAGACCCGACGAAACGCTACGCCGACTGCCACGAGTTGGCCGCCGACCTTCGCCGCTGGCAAGAATGCACACCCATTCACGCCCGACGCGTCGGCCCCCTCGAACGGCTTGCCCGCTGGACAAAACGCAACCCGCTGGTCGCCACCCTTTCCGCGGCCCTGCTAATAGCCATGGTTGCCGGCAGCCTCATCTCCCTTACCCTGGCCGCCACCGCCCGCCGCAATGAACGCCTTGCCGTAAAAAAGGCCGCGGAGGCGAAACGAAATCTTATACGCGCAGAGGAGGAAAAAGAGCGTTCGGAAATGCAGGCAATGTTGGCCAATCAACGCCGCTACGTCGCAAACATGGCTGCCGCGCAAATCGCGTGGGAGAACGGTGACTTCGCAGGGCTCCGCCGCGTTGTTGACGATACCCATCCGACCAAGACCAATGGTAAAGATCTGCGTGGTTTCGAATGGTACTACTGGAACGACCTGTGCGACATCTCCTTAATCACGATCAAGGATTATGAATCTTCCGTTACTAGCGTTGCATATAGCCCTGACGGGCAGCGGATCGTAAGTGGAGGGAGAAGCCACTATAGTATGCAAACATATCAGTGGGTCGGAGAAATCAAGGTATGGGATGCCCACACGGGCAAGAAACTCTTGACGATCAAGGGACACAACGACTACGTCACAAGCGTAGGGTTCAGCCCCGACGGAAAGCGAATCGTCAGCGGAAGTCGGGATAAAACGTTCAAGGTGTGGGATGCCCATACGGGCAAGAAGATTTTGGCGATCGAGGGACACAACGACGACGTTACGAGCGTGGCGTTCAGCCCCGACGGAAAGCGAATCGTCAGTGGAAGTCGGGATAAAACGCTCAAGGTGTGGAATGCCCACACGGGCAAGGAGATCTTGGCACTCAACGGGCACGAAGGTCCGGTTACCAGTGTGGCGTTCAGCCCCGATGGGCGACGGATCGTCAGTGGAAGCGACGATAGAACGCTGAAGGTGTGGGATGCCCACACGGGCAAGGAGTCACTGACACTCAATGGGCACGAAGGTCCGGTCATTAGTGTGGCGTTCAGCCCCGATGGGCGACGCATCGCCAGCGGAAGTGACGATACCACTTTGAAGATATGGGACGCCGAGACGGGCAGAGAGTTTTTAACGCTCAAGGGGCACGCCTATAGTGTCACTAGCTTGGCTTTCAGCCCCGAAGGGCGGCGCATCGTCAGCGGAAGTGGTGATAGAACGCTCAAGGTATGGGACGCCCAAACGGGCGAGGAACGATTGACACTCAATGGGCACGGTGGTCCTGTCACCAGCGTGGTTTTCAGCCCCGACGGGCAGCGCATCGCCAGCGGAAGCCAGGATTTCATGCTGAAGGTGTGGGACGCCCAGGCGGGCAATGGGTACTTGACGCTTAGGGGACACGAAGCTCCGGTCATTAGTGTGGCATTCAGCCCCGACGGCCGGCGGGTCGTGAGCGGAAGCGACGATAATACGGTCAAGGTGTGGGACACCCAGACGGGCAGATCGATGTTGACGCTCAGGGGGCACATCGGTCACGTGTGGTGCGTGGCATTCAGCCCCGACGGGCGGCACGTCGTTAGCGGAAGCCAGGATTACACGGCGAAGATGTGGGACGCCATTACGGGCAAGCAAATCCTGACGTTCAAAGGGCACCGTGCTGGTATCAGCAGCGTTGCTTTCAGCCCCGACGGCCGGCGCATCGTCAGCGGAAGCGACGATAAAACGCTGAAGGTATGGGACACCGAGACGGGCAAAGAATTTTTGACGCTCAAGGGGCATCAAGGTCAGGTCCATGGCGTGACTTTCAGTCCCGACGGCCGGTGGATCGTCAGCGGAAATACTGATCACACGCTGAAGATATGGGACGCCCAAACGGGCAAAGAATCCTTGACGCTAAATGACGGCAATTGGGTCAGCAGCGTGGCGCTCAGCCCTGATGGCCGGTGGATCGTCAGCGGCAGTCGGGGGCAGGAGAACCTTAAGCTATGGGACGCCCACACGGGCAAGGTGAC
>WGDQ01000406.1 GCA_015493185.1 Planctomycetaceae bacterium | reverse complement strand
CCTTCGGCGACGTACAGGCTGTAGGGAACCAAAACCGTCGGAGGGATGAAACGACTCTCGGGGATGAAACGAAACCAAACGCTTTGGAGGGAAACAGGCTTCAGCCAAGCATTGCCAACCGCACGGACCGCAAGACGCCGGCAACCGCAGGCCGAACCGCAAAACGATGCGGCAGCGGAACGCCCGACCTCGACAGGCACAACGCTACGGGGCAACGCGCGACAGCTCGTAATGCCGGCGCACCGGACGACGCAGCCGGGCAATCTGCCGCTCGGCATCGGCTACCAACTCGGCAAAGCGGGCCACCTCGCCGGCGTTTTGACCTTGCTCGTGCTTTCGAAAGCCAAACAGGTAGGTCGTGTTTTGTGGTCGATAGCTGTGGAAGTAGAGACGATTCTTGTCGATCACGGCATGCCGCAACGCCTCGACCTGCTGGATTTCCGGGCCGATGCGAAGAACCACTCCTTGTTGCCATACCTCGGACGTGGCTCGGGCGATCGGCTGACCGTCGATGCGTAGTTGGTAGTCGCCGGGCGTCAGACCATCAAACTGCAAGACGCGCTGCTGCTGCACCTCGGCAAAACGAGCAACGGTGGGGGTGCCGTTTTCGAGTACGATTTCGCCGGTTGGCGGGCGGGGCACCGGAGGCAAAACGTCGTCCAACAGCGTGAAGCGAAGCCCACGCGGCGTGACCGACACATCTTCCAAACGCGTGCCCTGGGTGTCTTTGGTTTGGCCATCGGCCGAGAGCCGCACGCGCCAAACCGTTGGCTTGAGTGCCAGCGACCGCTCGATGTGAACGGCCCACTGCCAATAGCCGTGCTGCGTGAGGTGGATGCCGTTGCTGGTGAGCGGGTGCGGCGACACGCCATTGTCGGGCGTGCCCGTGAGCTGGAACAAATCGAGGAATCGCTGGCCCCGTCGCGCGGCCACCTCGCGCAGGCGGTTGGCGTAGAGCGCGCGCCGCCGATTGTCGGCCGACGGATCGGGCAACGGGGGGCCGAGGTTTTCGTGGCGAATGGGCGACATCACGATCGACCGAGCGCCGAGCCCTTCCAGCACGTCGAGCAACCGCTCGAGGCCCTGGGTGAAGCGGTCCAAGCCGGCCTCCCCTGCTTGCGAGTCGTTGGCCCCGTAGCCCAAGAACACGATCGTCGGCCGCAACGAAGTGAGTTGTTCGCGGAGCCGCTCAAAGCCCTTGGCCGGCGTGTCGAAGCCGGCGCGGCTGTCGGCAAATACCGTATCGCCGCTCCAACCAAGGTTGCGAAATGTGACGTTGCGATCGGGCCAGCGGCGCGTGAGCGACGTTTCCAAATAGCCGTATGCCTGGGCACGCTCGATCAGCGTATCGCCCAGCAGCACGACGCGATCTCCGTCGCGCAGTTCGAACGGCTCGTCGGCCGCCGCAGCCGCTCGAACCACCACGCCACACGACAAAAGCCACGCGACAAAAAGCCCCACGGCCAGCGCCGGCCGTCGGCACAGGTCGGCCCACATGGGGCAACGTTCACGGAAGCGATGTTTCATGGGTGGGGTAATCGGTGGAATGCTTCGGGGGAAATGAAATCGAGGAGGCTCCGTCGATCGTCGTGCTTTTTACTCTAATCAGCGGCCGAAAGCGCGTCGAGTCACCCGGGCAGCCCGCCTGCTAGAGAGCCTTCCTCATCACAAAGCCTCGACCACCATGAAGCCCACAGCGCTGCGAAGCCCGCAGGGCCGCGAGGCTCTCACGGCGAAGCCCTCGCGCCGAAACCTTCACGGCGAAGACCCCGTCGATCACCACGGAAGCCCATCGCCACATGTTGTCCGCCACAAGACACGACGCTGCGAGGTCGCGGGGCTGCCATTTTCCAATGGCACGGCGCGATGCGTCGTGCGTCGGGCTGAAACAACGAGCAAAGAAAGATGCCGAAAGCGCGAGAAAAGCAACCGCCATGCGAGGCCGGTTAGCGGGCCACAACATCAGAAGCGAAGCAGCGGCAACAACGCAGCAACAGCAGCAGCAGCAGCAGAAGAAGAAGAAGAAGAAAAGACGGCAACAACAACGGGAAAAAAGAAACCGAAAACCAACAGCGGGCTGAGCGGTGCTGGAAAAGGGGCACGCAGCGGCAGCACGACAGGAAGCACGCCGAGCAGCAACCCGCGAGCGAGCCGCGTGCGGCAG
>WGDQ01000405.1 GCA_015493185.1 Planctomycetaceae bacterium | reverse complement strand
GTCCACAGCCATTTGCCGCTTTGGGCATCGACAGCAATCACACGGCCCGCTCCGCCGACAAACAGCGTGTTGCCGGCCAGAATCATCGAGTCGCGCAGGTCGTTCTCGCGCTGCCACAGATAGGCCCCTTTTTCCAGTTCCTTCTGACGCGCGGTCAGCGCTTTCACCTGCGCCAGCATTTTTTCGATCTCGGCCGTAAGCCGGTCGTACTGCTCTTTGTAGTCGGCCGCCTTGTCGTCCAATTTGTAGCGGTCGTAGTACGTGCGGCGCACCAGCTTTTCCAGCACCTCGCGCTCACGCGCCACCTTGTTGCGCTCTTTGGCCACCTCAGGCACGCGCGAGCGATCGAGTGCCGAAATCTCATGGTCGCCCAAGGCATAAGAAATGTTGCCGGCCACGATCAGCCGATTCGCCGGCGCCCATGCGTAGCCGCCGCTGTCGGTGCGGCCCGACTTCTGATCGTAAACCCGCTGCGCGTTCACGCCGGCAATCAAATGCTCGTCGGTCAGCAGGGCATACGTGCCGCCCACCTTGCCGCCCGGATTCAAATAAAACAAAAATCGCCCATCGCGACGGTCGAAGGCCGCCGGCATCGAACGGCCCGAGGTCACATACAATGTCGATTTCGACGCCAGCAGATAGCCCTGTGGCGAAATGCCGTCGTAGCGCTGCTCGGGCCCACGGTCGCCGGCATCGTCTTTGCGCCACACCAGCCGGCCATCGTCGGCCCGCATTGCGGCAATGTAGATTCGTTCGGACGGAAACACCCCGGCCCCGGCATAGCACACGCCGTCGTCGACCAACACGCCGGTCCGCACCGGCCACAGCGACATCATCCGCCCATGTCCGATCACCCGATCGTCGGCATCGGCAATGCGTCGCTTCCACAGCAATTGCCCCCGATCGGCCGAAAGGCAATAAACCAGCCCGTCGTCCGAGCCAACGTACAATTTTCCGTCGGCAAGCGTCGGCGCAAGCCGCACGGGACCATCGGTGAAGAAGGTCCACGCCACTTCACCGTTGTCGGCATAAAGGGCATACACCTTGTTGTCGCCCGACGAGCCGAAATACACCAGCCCGTCGCCCGCCACCACGTGAAACGCATCGTCGAACCGCACCCGAGCCGCCTCTTTCGAAGGCACCGTCCAGGCCGGATCGGGTGGAACGTTCGGCCGAAACGCCCACACATCGACCAACGGCAGCTTCAGCGATTCCGCCGTTCGTCCGCTGCGGGCATTGTCGTGCAAATACGTCGGCCAGGCCTCGCCGCGAACTTCGGCAGCGGCTCCTCCCAACAGTTGCCACACGACGACCAGCGCCGCGCACATGGTGATCGGTCGTTGCCGCATGAGAAGAGCCTCCGTCGATTGATCCAAACTTTCAGTTTTCAGTCAGCCAGCTCTGCGGCCGGCACCCATTTCCAACCCGCAGGCCGAGAAAAACCAGTGGCACGGCTGTCGGCAACGATACAGCGTCGCCCGCCGTATCGCTACTGCTACGCTCAGAAGGTGTTTTTCAAAGTCCAATTCCGGCTTCGATTCGCGAGCGAGCCGACCGTCTCGTCGTCGGTCTGCATCGACCAGTCCAAGAACCAAGAAGGATTCGCCTGTTTTGCGCTGCGCGACACGATCACCTGCTCGCAATCTCGGGTCCGGAAGCGACTTTTGAAGGCACCCTCTCAGCTTCTCACCGTCTCAGCGTCGCAGCGCCAGCAGCGTTGCCATCATCAAAAACACCACCGCGCCCAACAACACGGCCCCGAGCAGCGACCACGGCACGGCCGGCTCTGCATTACGACGTGATGCGGTGTGCGCTTCACCTGTTTCGTTCGCTTCGTTTGCCGCATCGGTCGCGGTCGCTTCCGAGGCGTTGTCCGATCTCGCGCCGATTCCCTCATTCTTATTCTGCTCGGCTGCCAGTGCCATTTCAGCCGTTTTGCTCGTGCCCGATTCCGCGTTGCTCGCCACTTTCCCACCAGCACCGCCGCCGGCCGTGTTCGTGCCGTTGGCACGACCGTCTCGCCCGACCGGTCCACCGGCGTTGCTGCCGGCGGCAGGGCTTCTCGCTTCCCCACGCTGCGCTGCATCGGACGGCACTGCAAGGGGCTCGTCCGGCACGGTCATGGCCGAGGCTGCAATGGCGTCGAATGTGATTTCCTGATAACCGCCCAGTCCGCCGCCACTGCCACGCACGCTGTTGCGCAACAGATCGATCGCCTCCGGATCGTTGGGATCGAACCCCAGTTCGATTTGGGCTTCCAGGTCCATTTCGCGCGTCCACCGAATCGGCAGCGTACGGCCCGTTGTCCAAATGGCATCGGTCGTGCACGTGCAACTGCGGCCCAGCATTTCAAACATCTCGAACAGCCGATCGGCCGTGATCTGCGAACCCGCCAGAATCGGCCCCCGTTGCTGAGCGCGGCCCGTCACCATCGCCACGCGCGGCACGCGTCCCGTCGCGTCGTTTCCAGTCGCATCGTCCGGCACCGCGTCGCCGCCCTGTGCCGCATCATTCTGCTCTGTGGCGCTCGGCGTCGCCGCAACTATTGAGGGGCCTTCGCTCAGCCCCGCGCTCCAGCGCAGCACCGCTTCGTCCGGCCCGTCTGCCGGCACTTCGATCAGCACCGGAGCCACGGTCACAATCTTGTCCATTTCCGTCGCGCTGCCTTCAATGCGCTTCGCCGCTGCCCGCACTGCCTCGCGAGCCCGTTGATTCGCCTGCGGGTCGTCGCCGGCAACCAGCAGCACCACGCACCATGCGCGCGTTAACTGTTCAAGCATCTTTTCTCGCACGGGCGAATCGGCCACACGGGCCAGAATGTCCATCACCGCCTCTTTCGTGAGCTGCGGTGGCGTGAGCCCGCCATCAACCCGGGCCACGTCGCCCTGTGGCGAAACCAACAGCGCCGCGGGTGGAGGGCTGTTTGCCGCGGTCGGAGCCAGCTTCGCCATGGCACGTTGCACGTCGTCGCTGCGCGGCGAAACGGCGTCGACCGTCACGTTCGTATCGCCCAGCCACGCCAATGCCGCCGAATCGGCCCACGCCTGCAACTGTTCGAGTTGCTCGCGCTCGCCCGTGCCAACCAACAGCAGGCGAAACGTTTCCACACCATCGGCCCGCATAAAGGCGGCATCGCGAATCGAATACGGACACGCCACCGCCGGCCTGCCATGCCCGACGGTCGCCATGCACGCGCAGCCGACGAGCAATACCACCGGCCAACACGTCCGGCGACGCCCAATGC
>WGDQ01000404.1 GCA_015493185.1 Planctomycetaceae bacterium | reverse complement strand
GTGCGCGGGATCGGGCCCGATGCGACACGTCTTGGTGGGCATCGGACCGACTGTTGGTGCGTACGCGCGACCGTGTTGCCCGCGGACGCGTGCAAACTTGGAACAGACGGGACGCGGGTTCCCGAGCGGCTGACGCGGCCCTGGTAAAGCCGGCGACCCGGCTGGCGGCAAGATGGTCCGCCGTTTGCGACTTTACGCAGCCGCAGGCTCGCCTGCAAGCGTGGCCGGTGTTGGAGTGGATTTGGGCTTGTTGCCGATTCGAAGTGCCTGCGATCGCACAAGGCAGCGGGCCGATGGCGTGGTTGCCCGGTCGCCGCGCAGGTGCGGCGTGCGCCGCAAGGTGCAGTTTGCCCGCTCGCCGACGCGACGATTTGGCCACGAACCAAGCCACGGCCCTGTGCCAACGCCGAGGCGCGCTATCTGATTCATGCTGACGCGCCACGAGCACCACCACGCACACCAGCGCGCTGCGGTCGACCGGCACACTGCGGCGAAACACCGCTTCGGGGCCACGCAGAGAGGAAACGGCGGGCGCTGAAAAAAACTGCTGAACGGCGAAATCGCTGGTCGCCGTACGATGCGGCAGTGGCAAGGTTGCGACGGGGCTGCGAATTGCGGATTCTTGTGCAGTGTGGCGCGATGAAAAGCTTGACAGCCGGCAGGGCAGCGTTCAGCTTGGAGGGTGCTGCGGTGGAGAGAGCGGACGGCCAGAAGGATGGTGCCGCTGGTTTCGCCGCATTCTATGGCCATGCACACCGGCGAGGTTGTCGGACTGGACCGCGGACGACGACGTTGATGAGCTTCGAGGAAACCGCAGTGACTTCACCGCCCGGCGAGCCGTTGGTTTTGGACCTCGAGTCGATCACGCCCCGGCGATTGGACGAGGCCGCGCGGTTCTATGCCGAGAATGGTTTTCTCTTCTTGTGCGGTGTGGAGCAGGCAATCACGCGTCCGCTGCGCGAGGTGGTGGCCGACACGCTGGACGCCGACGCGGCGGAAATGCGCGAACTATTGTCGCCGCACGGACCGCGTTGGAACTTTCCGACCGAGGTGCGCCGCCGGCTCTGCCGCGTAGAAACACCGCCGGGGTTGGCCGTGGAACTGATCGACGCGCTGCGGCCGATCGTGGGCCGACTGCTAGGACCGATGGTGCACGTGAGCAGCACGTTTCATGCGCAGTTCAAGGCGGCCGACGCCCTGGAACACGCGGTCGACCACGGCGGCTATCAGGCCAACTGCAACCACATGGAACTGCACGGCGCGTACCTGCTGCACCAAGACTTTACCGGCGCTTCGATTCCGACCAGTCCGAGCGCCATCACATTGTGGACCGGGCTGAATGATTGTTCTGATTGGACGTTGCGGATTTATCCGGGCAGCCATCGCTTGGGATTGGTTTGCCACCGTTGGCTGGCCAACGACGATCCGCGTTTGCAGCGTTTGCGACCGCCGTTGGAGATTCGGGCCGAGCCGGGTTGTGCCGCGCTGTTCCATGCCATGCTCATTCATGGGGGTGGCCGCAGCGGGACGCGTCGGCGGGTGAGTTGCGACATTCGCATGTTTCCGCTGTGTGGCTTCTTGCCGACGCAGCCCCACTTTCTCGAACCGCGACCGCTCGAAGCGCTCGACCGACAAACCGCTCAGCGCAGCGGACCGACTCGCACCGCATCGGCCGCTGGCGAAGGTAGCGGGCCATCGGCTGCATTAGCAACGAGCGGAACGGTGTCGCGTGGTGATCGTGGGCACGAGCCATCGAGCGACGACGTGGCGGATGGGGCCGACGACGTTTTGCGAGTGCCGCGCGACGAGGCCCGCTTGTTTCTGGGGCAGCGACCGCTTCAGACCGATCGCCTGCCGAACGATGGCCCGTCGCATGGTGCCGGGCCACTGCCGATGGACCGCTGGGTGGCCGTGGTGCAAGCGATGTTGGCCGACGACGCGCGAGCGGCCTACGAACATTTGGGTCGCTGGGTGAACAGCGAGATCGGCACCGGCACGGTGGACGATTATGCCCGTTTCCTGCGTCATCGGCCGCAGCGTGAAATGCTGGCCACGCTTTACGGGCGACTGGCCGAGGCCGAGCCGGATGCCGAAGCGCTCGAGGGGCTATCGGCCCTGATTGCACGATTGTCTGCCACATCGCAAGGGGCCGGTGTCGCGAATGCCCGAAACTGACGTTGCTGTGGCGCGCGAAGATGGGGCACTGCCGGATGTTTCGGTGGTGTTGCCGTGCTACAACGAAGCGGCCTGCCTGGAGCGCACGGTGCCGCCGCTGGTCGAGGCTTTTCGGCAAACGGGCCGCGCGTTCGAAATCATCTTGGTCGACAACGGATCGACCGACGGCACCGGCGCGGTGATCGACCGACTTGCCGAAGCGGGCTTGCCGATCGAAAAAGCGGTGGTGCCGATCAATCGCGGGCAAGGGTTGGGCATCCGCACCGGCTTGAATCAGGCGCGGGGCCGCACGGTGGGCTATGTGAGCGCCGACGGGCAGGTGGAACCCGACAAGGTGGTTGCCGTGTTTCAGGCCGTTGAGCAGGCCGAGGGACCGGTGCTGGCCAAAGCGCGGCGTTGCGACCGATACGACGGCTTGCGGCGGAAAGTGATTTCCCTCGGCTACAACGCACTGATTCGCCTGCTGTTTCCCGGCATCGGCTCGACCGATGTGAACGCCAACCCGAAGTTTCTGCCCGCCGAGGTGATGCGGCGCATGGAGCTGTGCTCGGACGATTGGTTTCTCGAAGCCGAGATCATGCTGAAGGCGCGCCACCTGCGGCTGCCGGTGGTGGAGATACCCGTGCGCGGCAGGCCCCGCGAGGCCGGAACGTCGCACGTTCGCTTCAGCGCGGTGCTGGAATTCATGCGAAACATGCTGATCTACCGCTTCGGCGGACCGTGGAAAGCGTGGCGACGCCGCACGACGCGCGCGGCGCACGATACGCAGACGGCTGAGGCTGAGAAGGTGTCTTCGAAGTCGCTTCCAGGCCCGAGAGTGTGAGCAGGTGAATCGTATCAAGGAGGGCGAAGGCGAAGCAGGCGAATCCTCTTTCGACTGATTGATGCAGACCGACGACCAGACGGTTGGCTCGCTCGCGGTCGAAGCCGGAATTGGATTTTGAAGACGCCTTGTTGAGATCGCGCAGCATCGAAGATTGAAGCACCAAGCAAGACGAATGCCGTGGCTGATGCGGGTTGGGGTTGCGCGACGGCCGGCGGGTCAGTTCTTGTTTTTCTTGTTTTGCGAACGCGAGCGCGAAGTCGGGTTGTTTGGCGACAGGCGGGCGAGTTTCTGTTTTGCGGCCGCAAAGTCGGGTCGCAACGCGAGCGCACGCTGAAACTCGGCGGCCGCCTCGACGAAGCGACGTTGCCGGGCCAGCGCCAGCCCGAGCAGATAATGGGCTTCTGCGTCGCACGGCAAGGAGGTTGCCCGCTGCAAGGCGTGAAGAGCGGCGTCGAAGCGGCCCTGCTGCAATGCCACGCGGCCGATCGATTCCCAAACGATCGAGCGATTGGGTTCGAGCCGAGCGGCGGCCTCGAAGTGTGCCAGGGCCGTTGCCAGATCGTGGCGGTGGAAGTGAACCATGCCCGCCGCAAAGTGGGCCAACGCACTCTCAGGATGCCGGCGGGCCGCTTGCAGGAAGTCGTCGGCCGCGTGGGTCGTTTCGCCGGCCCGCAGGTGGGCCAGCGCGCGATCGAGCAGATCGAGTTGCGACGGTTGGCCGGCCGAGTGGGCGGTGGCGTGGTCGGCCGAATGGTTGGCGGCGGCCCGTTGTGCGTCGAGCCCCGCAGTGCCCACGGCCACGGCCCGATAGGTTCGCCCTGCCTCGAGCAAAAGCCGCACCAGCGCGAGCCGCAATTCTGCATGACTTGGCCGTGCTTCCAAGGCCGACTGGAGCCGGGCGATGGCTGCCGCACGATAGCCGTGGCGCGCGAGCAGGGCAGCTTGCCGCAGAGCGCGCTGTTCAACCAAGGCGTGCGGCCACATGCGACGCACATACCAGACGGCGATCGATTCGTCGTCCGCCTCGGCCGGCCACGCTTTGCGGTAAACGGTTAGCGGCGAGGCCAGACGGTCGCGAAAGACGATCGTGTCGTCGTCTGTGGGGGGTGGCAAGTCGAACGTGTTGGCCAGTTGCGAGAAGGTGTTGCCGACCGAGACGATGAGCACCTGGCGCGGCAAACGATCGATGAGCGTGGGCGTGGCCGGCGGAAAGCAATCGACGAAATCGGTGAACGGATTGGCCGCGTAGCCGTGCAGCGGCTGAGGCACATAGCCCAATCGCGGGAAGGCGAGAAAGTGCAGCAGCGGCGTGCCGACGAGAATCGGCTCGGTGCGATGCTCTGCGGCGAGCCGTTTCATGGCCGCCTGATTGGCCCGATGGTCGGCAAGATATTCGTGACTGCGTTCGAGGAACGCGCCCGTTCGTGCGTAGGCCAGGCCGTTGTCGACATCGAAAGCCGTTTCAATGACCCACGCCTGATTGGGCAGCAACGCGCCGTTCCAATTGCACAGGTTGACGACAATCCACAGCGTGCCCAGCGCGATCGGCAGCCGGGCCGTGCGGCTGCCGCGGAACAGCAACATCACCACGCAGGCGACAACCAGCGGCACGATCATGACCAGATAGCGGGGCAAGAGAATCACGCGATGAATGGCCGCCAGCGAGCCGGCGATCATCAGCAGGCAGAGCACCTCGAGCGGCCAGCTTTGCAGTGCGTGCCAGAGCAAACGGCGGGCAGCTCGCAAGGGCTGGGCCGAGCCGGCCACGTGATGGCCCGATCGTAGGTGCCGCATCAGTCCCCAGGCAGAGCCTCCCACGGCCAGAAGCAGCAACAGCAGCACGTCGGGCGACCAGTAGAGCATCATGTTCAGGCCCGGCGCCCGACGTGCTGCTGTTGCTGCTTCTGGCCGTGGGAGGCTCTGCCTGGGGAC
>WGDQ01000403.1 GCA_015493185.1 Planctomycetaceae bacterium | reverse complement strand
ATTCTGAACCCTGATTGTAGAACGGATCCGGCGGCGAGGCCAATCGCATCGCGGTTGATTGCAGAGCGGCCGACTGGTCGACGGCGGGCGAACGAACTTTTTTTTCAGAAAAGCGACCTACGTCGCGGGATTCCCTCCTTATGGAGGTGAACCTCGCGAACTGGCCGGGCTTCTATTATCCTCAGGGATCTTGAGCCGGCCGCACGGTCTGCCTGTTTACCGGTGCGGGCTGCCCATGCAGCGCGGCGATCACTATCAGAGGGGCAGCATGCCGGCGCACGCGCGACGCGCGGCAACGGCCATGCGATACGCGAACGGGCGGTATCAGAAGGTGTCGTCGTAATCCAATTCCGGCTTCGATCGCGAGCAGGCCGACCGTCCGGTCGTCGGTTTGCATCGATCAAGTCCAAGCAGGACTGGCCTGCTTCGCCCTCTTTGATACGGATTGCCTGCTCACAATCTCGGGGATCTGGAAGCGATTTTGAAGGCACCTGCTCAGCACGACACGTGACGATGAAACAGCGGCTTCTTCACTGGTGGCGTCGAGAAAGCGGAGTGCGCGACGTGCTTGTCGTGGCGCTGCCACTGGTGATTTCGACGTCGTCGTGGACGTTGATGTACTTCATCGACCGTATGTTTCTGCTATGGCACGACCCCGACGCGCTGGCCGCCGCGCTGCCGGCATCGCTGATGAGTTTTTCGGTGATGTCGTTTTTCTGGGGTTTGGCCGGCTATGTGAACACGTTTGTGGCTCAATACCACGGGGCCGCGCGACCGGGACGCATCGGACTGGCCGTTTGGCAAGGCGTTTGGGTTGGGCTGATCGCCACACCGTTGTTTCTGCTGATGATCCCCTTGGCGCCGGCGATGTTTGCCGCAATTGGCCACTCGGCGCATGTGCAACAGTTGGAGGTTACTTATTTCTCGATCCTCAGCTACGGATCGACCGGCATGGTGGCCTCGGCGGCGCTGGCGTCGTTTTTCACCGGTCGCGGGCGCGTGTGGACCGTGGTGCTGGTCGATACGGCCATGGCGTTAACGAATGTTGTGCTCGACTATCTGTGGATTTTCGGCCATGCCGGTTTCGCCGCCGCGGGCATTGCCGGGGCCGGTTGGGCCACGGTGTGCGCTTTCTGGGTTCGTGCCGCGCTGTATCTGGTGCTGATGTTGCGTGCGGAGAACCGGCGGCAATACGCAACGTTGCGCGGCTGCCGATTCGATCGGCCGCTGTTCGGGCGACTGCTGTATTTCGGCACGCCGAACGGAATGCAGTTTGTGCTGGAAGTGGGCGCGTTCACCATGTTCTTGTTGCTCGTCGGTCGGCTGGGGTCGCTGGAACTGACGGCCACGAATCTGGCGTTCAACGTGAACAGCCTGGCCTTCATGCCCGTGATGGGCTTGGGCATTGCCGCAAGCACGTTGGTAGGGCAGCGGCTCGGCGAAGATCGGCCCGATTTGGCGGCCCGCTCAACATGGACCACGTTTGCGGTGGGCGCACTTTACATGGGCACCATCGCCACGCTTTACGTGACGGTGCCACAAGTGGTGTTGTTCGCCTATGGAACGAATGCCGATCCGGAGCGTTTCCGGCAGATTGCGGCACTGACCACCACGCTGATGCGGTTCCTGGCCGCCTTCGCGCTGTTCGACGCGATGAACGTGGTGTTTTGCAATGCGATCAAGGGTGCGGGCGATACGCGGTTTGTGCTGGCAACAATGTTGGGCATGGCCCCGCTGCTCGTGCTGCCCACGTGGGTAGGCATCGAGTATTTCGACATGGGATTGATGGGCAGTTGGGTTGCAATCACCATGTGGGTGTGTCTGCTGGGCAGTGTGTTTCTTGCCCGCTTTATTCAGGGCCGTTGGCGAACGATGCGGGTGATCGAAAATACGGGCTCGGCGGAAGAGCCAAGCAGTGGGTTCGTTGATGGGGGCATGCCGGCAGTGAACCCCATTCCCGCCGCGACGGGCGACGTAGTTTGACGTCGAACTTACTGGTGGTTTTGACGTCGGCCTTACTGATAAGAAAGCCGTCGTGGCCACGGGAGCGGCCAAAAACTTCGTCGGCCGTGCTGGCCCGGTTTCGACGAGACGGCCGCGCGTGGCTGCGCGAGATCGGTTTTACCTACGTCGCAGCTTTGCCACCTGAGGTCGTCGCGCGCTCGGTCGGAAG
>WGDQ01000402.1 GCA_015493185.1 Planctomycetaceae bacterium | reverse complement strand
CTGATACGCCATCGCCACCACGCACGCGACTACGAGCGGAATACCCCAAGCAGCGAGGCCGTGATCTATATCACCACAATCCGCCTCATGGCCCGCCGACTGGCCTACAGAATCCAGTTTTGAAGACAGCTTCTTGGGCGGCAGTTGAAGTCCGGCCGCTGTCATCCGGGCCGATTCAGGGCAACTGTGGGGGCGTGAATCCGAAAAAACCGCGCCGCCATACCTGAGAAGAAACAAAGAAAGACGGGAGCCCCTTGCTCGGCCACGGGGTCCAAGCGAGCGATCGCCTCGCACCGCGCGTGCAATACAAACTGCAGCTCGCGGCGCAGCGCACCGGCAACGTTAGCCGTTGCCATCAAGCGGCCTTTATGGCACCTCAGGCAGCGTCTGAAAGTACCTTACGGCGTTTCGATCTTCGCAATGCGGATGGTTGTGTAGAGCTGGCGATGCCCGATCTTCCGTCGCGAGTTTTTCCGTCGGCGAAACTGCCGGATCGTCAGCTTCGGCCCCTGCGAAACGCCCAGCACTTCGCCCGTGACCACGGCACCTTCGACCACCGGCGTGCCGATCGAAACACCCGATTCGTCGCTGACGGCCAACACCTGGTCGAATTTCACCTCTTGGCCGGCCGGCACCTCGCGGTAGTCGACCACCAACTCCTGGCCCGGCTCGACCTTATACTGCCGTCCGCTGTCTTCAATGATCGCGTACATCGCTCATTCACCGCTCAAATGCAAAATCACAAGGGGAGGAGAAGCCGGCAAAAACACCTGCGAGCCCTGTAGTTTAGCCAACTAACCAGCGGCCGTCGAGGTCTCCACCGGCTGAAATTTCACGGGCCGCCCCGCTTCGTCTTCACACTCGATTGTCAGGTATTCGGGCATCACGCCTTCGCGGCCGTAAATGTGGATCGTCATCTGGCCTTCGTCTTCGAATTGCGCCAGCTCGCGCCGCTTCTTGTTGTTCAAATACGTGGCCACTTCGTCGGCCACCGTCACGCTGATTTTCGCCACGTCGCCCCGATGGCTGGCCAGCATCAGCATCCGCACCACCTCGATGGCCATGCTTTCGGCCGTTTTCACCAGTCCCGTGCCACGGCACGCCGGACACTCGCGAAAAGCACTGCGCTTCAGGCTGGGCCGAATTCGCTGGCGCGTCATTTCGATCAACCCGAACGGGCTGGTGCGCAAAATCTTCGTTCGTGCGCGATCGCGCTTCAAATAGTCGCGCAGCGCCCGTTCGACATTGCGGCGGTGCTTGTCCTTGCGCATGTCGATAAAATCGTTCACGATCACCCCGCCCAGGTCGCGCAGGCGAAGTTGCCGCGCAATTTCCTTGGCCGCTCGCAAATTCATCTGATAGGCCGTTTCTTCAGCCGAGTCGTCGGCCCGAAAGTTGCCGCTGTTCACGTCTATGGCCACCAGTGCCTCGGTTTGGTCGATCACGATCGAGCCACCCCCTTTGAGCGGCACTTCGCGCTGATGAATGCGGGCAATCTCTTCTTCAAGCTGATACTTGTGGAACAGCGGCTCTTTGCCTTCATAAAGTTTCAAGCGATTCACGTAGCGCGGCATGACCATTTGCAGAAACTCTTTGGCCCGCTCGTAAGCCGATGGCTCATCCACGTAAATCGTGTCCACCTCGCTGGTGAAAATGTCGCGGATCGTGCGGATGATCATGTCGCTTTCTTCGTAGATGGCCACCGGCGCGGGGCTCTTCTTCAGCCGCCGCACGATCACCTTCCACAGCCGCAACAGATACGCCATATCGCGCGACAATTCTTTTTTCGATCGATCGGCGCCGGCCGTGCGGATGATGAACCCCAACCCCTTGGGCGGGTTCAGCTCCAGCACCGTTTCGCGAAGTTTGCGGCGCACCGCCTCGTCTTCGATCTTTCGCGAAATTCCCACGCGCCCCAGCGCGGGCATCAGCACCATATAGCGCCCCGGAATGCTGATGTAGGTTGATAGCGTGGGCCCTTTGGTGCCAATGCCTTCCTTGATCACCTGCACCAGCACTTCGTCGCCGCGGCGCAAGATGTCTTGAATCGGCGGCTTCACGCGGGGCCGGCTTCCGGGCCGCGAGCGACCGCGGCGCCCGTTGCGGCGCGGCCCTTCGTCGCCGTTGGTATCGGCCTTCGACTCGGCGTCGCTTGCGGCCTGCGACGGATCGAAACCGCCCTGCCGGAAGTATTGAGGCTCGATGTCGCTGATGTGCAGAAAACCATTGCGGCCCACGCCAAAGTCGACAAAGGCCGCCTGAATGCTGGGCTCGAGATTGACCACGCGCCCTTTGTAAACGTTTCCGACGTAGTTGTCCTGACTGCTACGCTCGATATACAGTTCTTCCAATACGCCGTCTTCGACGATCGCAATCCGGCACTCTTCCGGTTGCGACACATTGATCAACATCTCTTGTTTCATGCTCGCGCTTTCCAGCTCCGTCAAGCTGTGAGCACGGTTTCGTTTCGTCGGGGTGGAGGGCATCGTCGGCGGCCGGCCGTTCGGTTTTTCACTGCACCAGCTCAACACGCGAACGACACACCAACGCGCCCTGCAATTGCACGTCATCCAACTCCAGCGCCTTGAGCACATCGCGGCACTGGGCGCCTCCTTGTGGCGAGGCGCGAAGCCGCATGTGCAACACACCATCGACAATCTCCAGCCGCTCGATGTCGGCTCGCACGTCGATCGGCGGTCGCCCCTCGCGCCGCTCGACCCGACACGTCTCGGCGGCGAGCAACCGCTCGATACGCCGTTGTGTGGGGCCGCGCAAGTGCTCGGGCAGTGCAACTTCGTACTGCACGCGTGCAATCTTCGCCTTGGGTGTCGAAGGCGCCAAACACTCCACCCGCTCAATCGCCAGCCCGGCCGGCAAATGCGGTGCGATACGTTCAAGCAACTCTTCGGCGGTCGCCTCTTCGGCCAACTCGACTTCCATCACTTCGTCTCGTCCGGCAATGCCCAACGATAGCGCCGAGGGAAACGTCATCCGCGGATGCGGGTGAAACCCCTCGCTCATGCGTAAGCGAAGTCCCGCGCGTCGAAACAACCGCTCGAACGCGCGTACCAGGTCGCGATGGCTGATCAGACGAAGATCGCCCTCTTTTCGGAAACGAACACGTACTCGGTTTCGAATCATCCAAAACTTCTTGATCGTTTGGTTCGATCAGTGGCACAAGTCGGAACGCCCAACTCGGCCACACATGGCAACAGGTGCCGCGGCTTCTACGTGCCCTTCGGCAGCGCCAAGCGGCTTCTACGTACGTGGCCGCAGCATATCGCTCGACCCGAAGCACTCGGCACCTGTGCCGTTCATTTCGTTTGCCCTCGCTTCCCGCGGCCCGCTTCAGGCGGCCTCAGGCTCGGGCAAGGCCTTTTTCAACTCCTCTTTCAACAACGTCTCTACATCACGTGCGTTTTCCAGAGTCAAAGCCCGCGCGGCCACTTCCTCGCACTGCGGGATCGATACACTCCGGCAAACGCGTTTGATTTCCGGAATCGCGGCGGGAATCACGCTCAAGCTGCGCAACCCCAACCCCAGCAGCAGCATGGTAAACATCGTGCTGCTGCTCATCTGACCACAAACGTTGATTGGTTTCTTGAAACGTCGTGCCGATTGCACGGCCATGTCAATCAGCTTCAGCACGGCCGGATCGGCCGCATTGTAAAGCGAGGCCACCTCCTTATTATCGCGATCGACGGCCAACGTGTACTGCACCAGGTCGTTCGTGCCCACACTTACGAAATCCAGCTCCGGCATGAAATGGTCGATCATCATCACGGCCGACGGAACCTCGACCATCATGCCCACGGGTATTTGGCGATCGAAATCGATGTGGCTCTCTTCCAAATCCTCCATCACGTCGGCCAGCACCATTTTGGCCTGTCGCAGCTCGATCACCGTGGAGATCAGCGGAAACATGATCCGCACGTTGCCCAGCGCGCTCACCCGCAAAATGGCCCGCAGTTGGGTGCGAAACAACTCCAGGTTTCGCAGCGCCATGCGAATGCTGCGCAAGCCGAGAAACGGATTGCGTTCGTCCTCGCGTCGCCACGAGGTAGCCACCTTATCGGCCCCCAAATCAAATGTGCGAATCACCACGGGCCGATCGCCCATGGCCTCGACCACGCGGCGATACGCCTCGAAGTGCACTTGCTCGTCGGGCTCGCCCTCGGTGCCCATGTACAAAAACTCGGTGCGATACAACCCCACGCCATCGGCACCGCGGTCCAGGCAATGTTGCACTTCGTGCGGAAACTCGATGTTGCCAAACAGCTCGATCCGCACGCCGTCGGCCGTTTCCGCCGAAACGTCGCGCAGGTGCGCCAACTGCTCGGCCAGGCTGCGATTCGCCTCGACAGCCCGTTGATAGTGCTCCAACGTCGCCTCGTCGGGCTGCAAAATCACCTCGCCGCGATCGCCGTCGATAATCACCAGATCGCCGCCCGACACCTCGCGCAAAAAGGGCCCCATGCCCACCACGGCCGGTATTTCCAGGGCCCCCGCCACAATCGCCGTGTGGCTGCCCGCACCACCAACCTCAGTGACGAAGCCGCGCACAAAGCGCGGGTCGAGCGCGGCGGTTTCGCTCGGCGTAAGATTGTGCGCCAGCACCAACACGGGCGAGGTCAGTTGCCCGATCTCCTCGCGCCGGCGACCCAGCAAATTCCGCAACAGCCGCCGTTCGATGTCGACGATATCGTTGGCTCGCTCCGCCAAATGACTGTTTTCCAGCGATTCGAACACCTTGGCGTAGCGCCGCAGCACACGGCTCACCGCATACTCGGGCGAGTAGTGGCGGTCGCGAATCATCTCGACCACCTCATCGTGCAGCCGGCGGTCGAGCAGCATTTGCAGGTGGGCATCGAATATCGCAGCGTATTCGTCGCCCAGCTTTTCCCGCACTTGCTCGCGATTGCGCAGAATCTCCTCTTTCGAGGCCTGCACCGCCTTCTCGAAGCGTTCGAGTTCCGCTTCGACAGCGTCTCGCTCGACGAAGCGTCGGGGAATACGGAACCCCTCACTGCCCATCACCAGCGCCTCGCCAATGGCGACGCCGGGAGAAACCGGGATCCCTTGAAGTTTTTGCATGGAAATGTTTCTTGGCGTACCCGCAGAGTCGCACGAGGCCAAGCCCCAAACAGCGCGCCCCCGAAGTGCGTCTCGCACGCCGGCCGGAACCCGGAAAAAGCCAGCCCTCTTGGCGATCAGCCCGTGCGCTGCTCGGTGGTCTCTAGCAATGCGGTTTACCACACGCGATGCCTCGAGCCACGCCGACCAACACGAGGGCGGCCTTCCGTCCGCCAGCGCCTCTGATCTCTGACGGTGCTACCGTCCGTCTGATTACTCCTCGTCTCCCGAGGTCGTGTCATCGGCAAATCCGCTCTCGACCAGCTTGCCGAGTGCGTCGGCCGCCTGCTGCGCGTCGGGGCCTCGGGCTTCGATCGAAAGCTCCGTACCTTTTCCGGCCGCCAGCGTGAATATCTCCAGCATGCTCTTGCCGTCTACGCGCTGGCCATCTTTGACCACGGAAATATCCGATTCAAACGTATTGGCCAACCGAATAAACAGCTCCGCCGGTCGCGCATGCAATCCCTGCTCGTTGCAAATCACCACTTTCCGCGTCACGCTCGGTTGACTCATCATCGATACATTCAACGCCGCGCCTCGCGGCACAGCCGGGCAACAGCCACTCCGCACCGTCGGTCATGGCAACGCGGCGGCTTGCCCTTCGTTGTTTCCTTTTTTCCCAAACGCCGGGCCAGGCAGTTCGCCGGCCCTGCAGCGCCCCTTCTCGCAGCTCCTTTCACCCTTGCAACCCGTGAGCAGCCGCGCAACACAAGGCTCGTTTCGTGCCGCTTTCAGGAGCATTCCTGCTCAATCCGCGACCGAGAAGCCGCTGTGCGGCCCTCCAAACAGCATCGAACGACCCACCGGAATCGCCTGGCAACACGCCACACTGGGGCCAATGGCCAAGATGCTTCTTTACGACCACCCGAAAGCGACGATTCGCAAGTCGGCAACCAACGAATCCACCAAGGCGCCGCATCGGCCCAACCGGTTGCAATCCGCCCGCGCCTCTGCCCGCCCCTGGGCCTTAACTGCTGTATTGGTCGTTGTCGGCTTCGTCGAGCAGTTGCAAGATGTCGTCAGCCGTTTTGGCCTGTTGCAGGAACCGACAAAACGTGTCGTTGCGAAGCTGACGCGAAATGTTTTCCAACGCGCGAAGATGATCGCCCGGCCGGTCGGGTGGCGAGATCAGCAGGAAGAACAAATGGACCTTCTCGCCGTCGAGGCTTTCGAAGTCCACGCCTTCATGGCTAACCCCCACGGTTCCCACCAACCGTTCCACACCAGGGTGTTTCGTATGCGGCACGGCCACACCGCGGCCAATGCCCGTCGAACCCAACTCTTCACGCTTCAAAATCGCTTTGACAATGCTTTCGAACTCGTCGGCGGAAATGGCGCCCGCATCGACCAGCGAATGCGTCATTTCCCGAATGACTTCTTCTTTGTCTTCAGCCTCCAGGTTCGCGCGGACCGCATCGCGGCTCACGAAGTCGGCGAATTTCATGCACCCACTCCTCTAGGGGGACTACGCCACCAAACGAATGCCTCGGTTTCCGCAACCGCCGCTTCGGCCAACCGCCGCCACAACAAACGCCGTAGCCAACTGAATCGACGGGTTTCAAACCTCGTCGGTTTCCGGCTCAATGGCCGGCTGCTGCTCACGGAGCCCCGGCTTCCGATGGTGATCTTGGATTTTCTCTTTGTACTTGCGCAGTTGTTGTTCCATTTTGTGGAGCACCCGATCAAGCGACGCCATCAGCTCGCCCGAGCAGTCGGTCGCCACAAAATCGTGCTTATGCTCGGCCGAAACCCGCATGTCGACGCTTGGCTTGTCGCGATGCTCCAAATCGACCGTCACTTCGATGGCCGTCAGCCGCTCGAAGATTTTCGGGAGTTTCTCCAGTTTGGCGTTGATCTTGTCGCGCGTTTTGTCGCTCAAGTGCCCGTGTCGCGCCGAGATCCGAATCTCCACTAGAAAAGCTCCTATTTGCTTCCGATCGTCCGCCCGTTTGGTTCGCCCGATCGCTTGTGCCCCGCTTGCCAGGGAAACCCTCGCACGCGATTGGCCGTTCGGCCCGCTTCTCCCACCCGCGGCGTGCCGCGCCGGAAAGAAACCGATTCAGCAAATCGCTTTCATATAAAGAGTTAACACAAATCGCGACAAGACGGCCGGGCACCGTTATTTCCAATCATACACCCCTGTCGGGCCTGCGATTGTTGTTCTCCGGCCCAGGTCCGATGGCCGCTCCGTTCGTCCTAATCTCTCCCGTCGGTCAGGCACCCCGATCCCCGGCCTTTGGCATTCGCCTTTATAGCCACCGCCCTATCGTACGACTGTCTCT
>WGDQ01000401.1 GCA_015493185.1 Planctomycetaceae bacterium | reverse complement strand
GTGTGTTCGCTAAACGAGGTGATGCGGATATAGCCAATGGTCGGGTATTCTTCCAGCGTGAAGTTCCATGAACCATCGGGCCTGTGCGTATCGCCCATGACCGTTTCGACCTGGATTACCGCCCGTTGGATTTCAACGTCGATCGGCTCCGGCTCGCCTTTGCGCCGCAATGTGAGCTTGACCGGCGTGCCTGGCTTGCCACGTAAAACGCGAACGGCGTCTTCGATACGGTAGCCCTCGGTACTTTGGCCATCGATGGCGACAATCTTGTCGCCCGCCAGAACCCCGGCTTCGTACGCGGGCGTGCCCACCAGCGGACTGAGCACCGTGAGCTGACCGTCGTCGTCGAGCATGACCTGAATGCCGATGCCGCCGAAGTGTTGTTCGAGGCTTACCTGAAACTCGGTAAATTCAGTGGGCGGTATGTAGGCCGAGTGCGGGTCGAGCGCCCCGGTCATGCCGTTCATTGCCGCCTCGAATAGCGTACGGCGATCGATCGGATCGATGTAATACTGCTCGATGCATTCCATCGCTTCGGCGATGGTATCGGTTTCGCGATTTCGGGCCGACCCAGCCTTCTGGTAGCAGAGCAACGAAATGAACGCCGTAACGAGCAGCAAGCGGATATTGCGTCGCGACATGTGTATGCGGTTCTCCTTGTATTTCGGCAAGCGATTGCCTCGCAAGCCTTGTTTCCGACGCGAGCTCTCAGCAGCAACGTTTGCATCAGGCGCGCGGCTAAGGGCAGGAAACCGAGCACGCCCCCTCGATCCCGGTGCGGCAAAGCAACGGGGATCGACGATCGCTTCAGCCCCACTGCCGGCAAGCTGTTGGAAAAAAATGGCTTCGTGGGCGAGAGGGAAGCGAAGCTCTGGCCGTCTTAACGAGAGCGGCGCCAGGCGTGTCTTGGGATGTGCCGAAACCTAGCGATGCGGAGCCGATGCATTTTTAAGCATTCGCAGCGAGAATGAGCCTTTCATCGGGGTGGCAAGCATTTCACGCCGAGGACGCTCCACCATACGACAAGCAGCAAGACACAGACACTCTTGCATCTTGCCCTTTGTATCGTATCGCTGGCCGCGCTTCCGGCAAAGGGTGGCATGCGGCCTGCCCGATTCGCCAACTTACATTTCTAGAAAGGGCACCGGCACGAGAAAGGCGTGCTGCTCGTAAAGGCTCAGCGCACCGTTCCACGCCGTAAACTGTGTAAGGAACAGTATCAACACATAGAATGCGGCGATCGGCAGCAGCACAAGACGCCCAAACCATCGCGACAGTCGATGGCGGTAAAACTCGTGTCGCAGCGAACGTTGATAGGCCCAGCCGCTGACGAACCGTGCCGGCAGAATAAAAATCACGAACACCAGGCTTGGCAACCATGCGGCCTCGCGAGGAATGATCTCGATCTTCAGGAGGTACAGCGGGATGGCAAACAGCAACGTTGTCGCAATGGCCAACGACCAGGCCAGTGGTGCCCGATCGTAGAGTTGACGGATGTGCCGCAGTTCGAATAGAGCTGCGAACCGGTTTTCTGCGGCAAAATGAGCCTGCAACAGCGGCAGAAACGAAATCACCCACATCAGCAGCAGGGCACCGATCCAACCCACCACCGTTGAGTTCTGGCCTCCGGCAAGCAAAACGACCGGGCCAATCAGCCACGCCAACGTACCGATGAAACCACGAACCCCCAACCAGAAATAGTGGGGCAGTCGTAGCCCGGTCGCAAAGTCCCATACCGCATCACGGGCATTGGCATATAGCCCGCCTCGTCGCAGACGACGAATCAGCCGTGATGGCCGCACGAATGGCCACAGAAAATGGCGCAATCTCCCGCCTCGGAAGCAAGCCGCCAGGCCATGCACCGTGAGCAGCAAGCCCAGTCCGACCACGATCATTTCCCAATGGTGCGCGGTGGGGCTCTGCGGATCGATCAGCAGCGCGGCTTCCCAAAGGCTCGATGTCCAACGCATGGGAAGTAGCAGCAACCAAACGCCCGCGACAATGCTGCCTACCCGCGCGGCTTTGCGAACCCCCACCAACCCGGCCGTGACTCGCCCGGTTCGTCCGATACGCCCGCTGACCTCGAGCAAATATCCCAACGTCAGAAACTGCGCAAGCGGCATTGCGGCCAGCAGCGCCAGGCCCACAACAACGGCCACGAGTCCGAAGATCCACTCCACCCCCATCGCTGTGTAATACGACATTCGCCCCAGGCCAGCGCCAATGGCCCGCAGAACACGCTTTGCACCCGATGAGGGCTTTTCTTCCGGCGGGTCGAAGACCAACTCAGCAGGGATCACATATATGGCGTTCATCGGCAGTGTCCGCCTGTTTCTGATGCGCCCCAGTAGTTTGCTCACATGCCTCGTGCCGCACTGGTCGTTGAGGGCTTTCGCGTACCGACGCGTGTCAGACAGTGCCTTTCATCCCAGGCAGGTCGTGTCGTTTTGGATTGCCCGACTCATTGTAGCGTGCTGTCGGTTGCGGTGTTGTTTTTCTGCCCTTCGCGACTTCGTCGTGGTCGTATGCCGAACCCACGCTCACGCCATCGGCCGCAATCAAGCCGGTCAGAGTCGAGGCTACAGGGATCTGGGCCGCAATTGTTTTCCCGAGCGTTTCGATTTTCTCGCATTGCTGGCACAC
>WGDQ01000400.1 GCA_015493185.1 Planctomycetaceae bacterium | reverse complement strand
CTACGATGCGTTGGCTATTGGCGCACGGCACGCGTCTCGCCGCATCGGGCGGCAATCGAGCTGCTCGACCAAATGACTTCGCTGCTGCCCGGTCACGCCGCGTTTTCCAACGAAGAACCGCTCGACCCGCAGCCGGTCGATTCGCTGCTGTTGCTGGCCGATGCCGACGCGACGGCTGTGGCCGACGAATTGGTCCGACTCGGGGCGGCACGGCACGTGACCGTGAAATCAACCGCCGGTGGCTTGTCGGGGGCCGCATCCGATCGTGTTCCAAGTGCGGCCAGCGCCCTGCCATCGGCAAGCCATCCGCAACAGAAATCGCAGGCAACGTTCGATGCCATCTTCTGGATCGAGGGACCGAGCACCGGCACTGCAAACGTCTTGCCCAATGAGCAGGTCGACGCCGGTGCAGCAGTTGACGGCAGCAGCCGCCGGCAGGCATTGGCCGCCGCCTGGAACCGACTTGCCCCCGGCGGGCAATTGATCGTGGCCGATCTTGTCGGCTATCCGCTGGATCAACCGGAAATGTGGGCGGCCGGCGCGGCCTCGCCAAGTGGCGAGGCGCAGCGAACGGCCTACCAACGCGATCTTGAAGCGGCCGGTTTCTGCGACGTATCGGTTCGCGACATCACGGGAAAGTCGTGGCTGCGGTTCTTCGAGCACAGCCGTCGCTATTTCCTGCTGAAGCATATGTTCAACTTGATCGATGAAGATCGTTGCCGCGAGGTGCTCAAGGCCCTGCCCGGCGGCCGGCAGGCAGTGGATGTCTATGTCTTGGCCCGCGCCGTGCGTCCTTCAGACACCGGCGAGGTGCCTCCTGCTAGCGAGCCGGTCCCGTGAGAGGCGAACATTTCTCGATCTTGTCAACCACACGAAATGGCTGAACGACGTAATGCCAGACAGAAACGGAATAACACAAATCAACAAGCAACGCGCGAAGGTTGGATCGGCCCCGTCGAACCAATCGTTTTCCGGCGGCCGGCCGAGTGCTCCGACACGTCAGGGGGGCCGCACGCGCCGTCGCGTGAACTGAACAAAAGAGGATTCCTTCAGCACCCTTTCGAACCAACCGATGGAAAAGGCCCGGCCGATGAGTGAGATCCAACCCGTTAACACCACCTACGAACCATTCAGCCGCGAACCGGAATATGTCGAGGCCAATCGTGCCTTCATCGAGCGGCAAGACCTTTCTGGCGTGGATCGCTTCCTCGATCTCGCCTGCGGCACGGCTACGGTAAGCGAACTGCTGCTTGCGGCTTCGCCTCGTGCCCACCTGAACGGCATCGATCTCGATCCCCAGCAAATCGAGTTGGCCACCGCGCATTTGCAATCGCTAGGTTACACGGTGCGCCACGGCCACGAGCTGACCGACGATTACGTAAACGACAAGCCCGTTTGCGTGTTGGCCGTTGGCAGTGCGGACGAATTGCCGTTTCCCGACGCCTCGTTCGACTGCGTGACCATCGCCAATGCCATTCACATGATGCCCGACCGCGACAAATTTCTTGCGGCCGTTTCCAGGGTTTTGAAGCCCGGCGGCGTGTTTGGCTTCAACTCGTCGTTCTACGCCGGCACGTTTCCCGAGGGCACCGAGCGGTGGTACCAACGATGGCTGCAAGAGGCCCTCACTGCCGTCGATCGAATGAATCAGCAGCGTGAAGCGGCCGGCCAGCCGCGCATCCGACGCGTGCGAGGCAAGACCCGAAGCGCTTTCAAGAACCGTTGGCTCAACGCCGACGAGTGGACCCGCGCCCTCGAGTCGCATGGGCTGAAACCGCATGACGTACACCAACGCGTGGTGATGATGGATCGCCGCTGCATGCGGGCCGTGGGTGCCTACGGCGGCCTGGCCGAAGTGCTGATGAGCGGCTACCCCGTCGAGGTGGCGTCGCAGGCCCTGCAAGAAGCGGTCGATCCGGCCTTCGACGCCATCGGCGGCGATGCAATTCCGAAAAACTGGTTGGAGGTTTGGGCCACCAAGGGTTGAGCCCGCATCGGCGGCTCAGCTCTGTCGCCGGCATCACAAGAAACGCGGCCCCGTCAGCCGAGCTGCACCGACG
>WGDQ01000399.1 GCA_015493185.1 Planctomycetaceae bacterium | reverse complement strand
ATGTGTATAAGAGACAGCTTCAACCGGCTCGGTCACGGCAACAAACCTGAGGCGACAGACCCCCTTGCCCCGCCCCTCGAGCATGCCTCGTGGCCCCAGCCGCCAGCCCGAGTTGCCATCGTCGCGTGCCAGCATGGCCAAGGCGCGAAACTGTGGCGCGTCGGCGCGAACGACCTCGGCCGTCCAACGATCGACTCGGGCAACCCGCCCCCAAACACGACTGCCCGCCAGCAACAAGTCGTCGGGCGAGGTGCGGTGATCCGAGCCCACATCGATCACGCTCGGCACGCAGTCCAATACCAGGTCGCCGGGATCGGCCCCGCTCGGGCCGTACAACTCGATTAAGCCGAAGCGGGCCAGTGTGCCGATGGCCTGTTGACCCAACAATCGCGTCTCGATCGTTTCGGGTTCGAGCAGCGGTTCGGTCGGCGCACCGGCCAACGAACCCGGAATTTCGTGCTCCCGCCTCGCCAGGGCGAACCGCAAGGCTTCCACCTGTTGGCGAAGTCGACGGTTCTCTTTTTCCAAACGCCGCCGCTCGGCATCGCGACGGCCTGCTGTTTGCACCGCCACGCGGTAGCGGACAATCGCGGTTCGAACGGCCGCTGCCATCGATGTTGCGCTGGCCACCGCCTTTTGACCGGGATACAACGCATCGTTCGCCACGCGACGTATGGCGGCCAGGTGCGAGGGATCGAGCATCGCCAAACCGGCGGCCGCGCACAGCCAGGCAACCGGCGCCAGGCGACGTCGTACGAGGGGCCAGTTCGTGGAAAAGACCAGAGCGCTACGCATCGTCGTCGCTCGATTCCAACATGGGCCGCCACTGGGGAAGGTCTTCCAGCACGATTTGCACGCCCCGCGCCACATTGAGCAGTGGTTCTTCGGTCACGTGCGATGGCAAACCGGTTTGCTCGGTAATCAGGCGGTCGAGCCGCCGCAACAGCGCCCCTCCACCGCAGAGCACCAGCCCCTGATCGACCAGATCGGCTGCCAATTCAGGTGGGCAACCCTCGATGGTTTGCTTGATGGCGTCGATGATGCGGTCGAGCGGTTCGGCCAGCGCGTGCCGCACTTCCTCGCTGGTCACCACGGCCCGGCGCGGCAAACCGCTGATCGTGTCCACGCCGCGTACCTCGGCCGAAAGCTCTTCTTCCAGCGGATACGCGCTGCCGATCTCGATGCGCAACTGTTCGGCCGCCGGCAGCCCCACACGCAGGCTGTAATGACGCCGCAAGTAGTCGGCTATGGCCTGATCCATGGCCTGCCCACCCACGCGTATCGACTGGCTGGCGACCACGTCGCCAAGGCTCATTACCGACACCTCGGTCGTGCCGCCGCCGACGTCGCAAACCATGTTGGCCACCGGTTCATTCACCGGCAAACCGGCGCCGAGCGTGGCGGCGCGCGCCTCGGAAAGAAGCAACACCTGCCGCGCCCCGGCGCGTTGCAGGCTGTTGTAAAGCGCCCGTTTCTCCACAGGCGTGATTCGTCCGGGGGCGCTGACCAGCACGCGGGGCCGCAAACTCCATCCGCCCCGACGCGCCTTCGAGAGGAAATAGCGCAGCATCGATTCGCACAGTTCGTAGTCGGTCACCACGCCGCCAGCCAGCGGATGCACGACATGAATCGATTCCGGCGTGCGTCCCTGCATTTGACGGGCCAGATGCCCCACCGCGCAGCCACCAGAAAGCACCCGCTGCGTGGCCTGCTCGACCGCCACAACCGATGGCTCGTTGACCACAGGCCCCTCGCCAGGCAGGCATATCACGGTATTCACCGTGCCCAGATCGACGGCCAGGTCACAGCGAAAGCGTCCTAGCAATTCCTGAAGCATCCTTGCTTTCTTGGTTGCTTGGTTGGGTGCCGCGAACGTCCGGCCCGGGTCGCTCTGCCTTTGGGGGTTGGTCCGCAATTTGTGGGTTGGTCTGCAAAAAGACCGCGCAAAAAGACCGCCAGGGCCGCAGGGAAAAAGAAACTCCAACGAAATGCAAAAACCCCGCCGGGCGAACCACCCCCGTCACGACGTCCGAGACATTCGGTTTGTTCAAAGCGGATCGGGCACATCCGGCCTTCGCGCAGACCGCGCGCGACCGAAATGGAGTTACGTACCATTGATCGGGCGGTTGAGACAAGCCGTATCTGGAGACAACAGCCCGACGGGGCAATCTACGGCAACGCGCGAACCTGGGTACACCAGAATTATTGCCTCCGCAGCGGTATTTCGCGCACGCGCTGTTGCCAATCAGCCGTGCGAACACGCT
>WGDQ01000398.1 GCA_015493185.1 Planctomycetaceae bacterium | reverse complement strand
GGGCTCGGAGATGTGTATAAGAGACAGATCGTGGGGGACCAGCCGGCTTCGGAAGCCACGATCCTACTGAATTATTCCGCTCATTGAATTCTTATCTGTGTCTCGTCGTTTTCTTGCATCGCCGTTCTGGCGAGCGCGATGAGTATTGTGCTGCGCGGTTTTTTTCCGGCCGTTCTTATCGCGCCGGCCGGCCTGCTTGACAGGGCCCGGGCGAATTGAGGCAGCGACGAGAAAGCAACTCTTATGGCCGTCGTCCGATTGTTCGAGCGCCGCGGTGCCCAACAACCGTGGCAGCTGGAAGCGCGGGCACCGGCCAAACTGAACCTGCATTTGGAGGTTTTAGGCAAGCGCAACGACGGGTTTCATGAGATCGAAACGCTCATGGTACCAGTCGACTTGTACGACACGTTGTACTTCAGGGAAGAGGAAGACAACGAAGGAGATATCTCGTTCTCGTGCGAGTTGGCCCAAGGCGTTCGGAAGGCCGGTTCGGGCGAGATCGAAACATTGCCGGAGGGAGCCGACAATCTCGTTGTGCGGGCGGTCGAGCTGGTTCGTCGTCGGGCGAACGTTCGTCATGGCGTGCGAGTGCGATTGGTGAAGCGAATACCGATCGCTGCCGGTTTGGCCGGGGGATCGAGCGACGCAGCGGCCGCGCTGTTGGCGGCCAACCAGTTGTTCCGAGCAGGATTTCGCCTTGCCCAACTGCGCGAGCTTGCCGCCAGCTTGGGAAGCGATGTCCCGTTCTTCCTCGGCCCTGGGCCAGCGCTTGCCACCGGACGTGGAGAACGACTGACGTCCACCGGGCCGTTGCCGCCACTGCACTTCGTGGTTGTACGTCCTCCTCAAGGGCTAAGCACTGCCCGCGTCTTCCAAGCTTGTCGCCCGGCAACTGCGGCGCGAAGTGCTGCTCCCTTGGTCCAGGCTCTAACCCGAGGACAACTGCAACGGGCCGGTTCGTTGTTGTTCAACCGCTTGCAGGCGGCCGCGCGGCAGTTGTCGCCTTGGGTTGAAAGGCTGGAGCGCGAAATGATGGGTCTCGATTGTCTCGGACATCAAATGAGCGGCAGCGGCACGAGCTACTTCGGCCTGTGTCGCCATGCTCGCCATGCCCGACGCATTGCGGCCTATCTACAGGGACGTGGCGTAGGCACCGTTTACGCCGTCGCATCTCGCTGCCTGACCAACTCCAGATGAAGGAGAACGGCCGTGGAAATCACCGAGGTTCGTATCAAGCTCATGGACGATGCCAGCGATCGTCTCAAAGCCTTCTGCTCGATCACACTCGACGACTGTTTCGTGGTGCGCGATCTGAAAATCATCGATGGCACCAATGGGCCGTTTGTCGCCATGCCCAGCCGGAAGCTCACGGCCCGCTGCCCGAAGTGCGGATGCAAAAATCACCTCAAGGCCTCGTACTGCAACGATTGCGGCAACCGTCTCCAGGCCGATCGCGCCGTGCAAGACGAAAACGGCCGCGCCAAGCTCTACGCCGACATCGCGCATCCGATCAACTCGCACTGCCGCGAAATGATGCAGCGCCGCGTGATCGCCGCCTACGAAGAAGAGCTGGAACGCTCGAAACAGCCCGGCTACGTTTCCAGCTACGAGGAATTCGACGTCGACGAACAGTTCGATTTCCGACGCGATCAACCAGAGCCCGAACTACACCGCCCCTCGCGACCGCAACAACCCGCGGCCGAGCCGCAACGGCCCTCGCGCGGACAGCCGTTGCGCGGTCCGCACAGCACGGGCGGCCCGCAAAAAACCGAAACGCACCGCGACACGCCGCACACGCCGAACAGCGACGAGTTCGGAGCCGGCATCTTTTGAATCAATCGTCCCTTTGAATCGCCCCTTTGGCTCTGCCGAACAAGGCGCTTTCTGCAACCGAAGCCCCCGCGCGTTGCAGTATGGCGGAGCGATCATTGAAAGAAGCGAACGGCGTTTTCAAAAATGCGCAGCCCATTTTGCGCCGGATCGGCTTCGCCTCGCGTCCAGCGAGGATGCTGCGTCGGCTCGATGTGCCGTTCAGGATGCGGCATCAGGCCCAGCACGCGTCCTGTCGCATCGCATACCCCCGCCACGTTGGCCTGCGATCCGTTGGGATTGGCCGGATAAGGCACCCTGTCGGTTTGTCCCTCGCTGGTGGCATAGCGCATGACCAACTGACCCGAGTCGTCGAGCCGTTGTAGTGTTTGTTCGTCGCGTGCGACAAACTTGCCTTCGGCGTGAGCCACGGGCAGGTAGAGCCGCTCGATGCCTTGCAGAAAAACAGAGCTACCGGCGCTGACGCTCAGATGCACCCAACGATCTTCGAATCGTCCTGAATCGTTCCAGGCCAGCGTTGCCGAAGGGCCGATCTCGGCAACCGACTCGGGCAAAATGCCGGCGCGCATCAGTACCTGAAAGCCGTTGCAAATGCCCAGCACCAGCTTGCCGGCCGCAATGAAGTCGGCCAGGGGTTGCGACAAATGGTGTTGCAGCCGCGCGGCCAGAATCCGCCCGGCCGCGATGTCGTCGCCGTAGCTGAATCCTCCTGGCAGGCAGAGCACCTGAAATTGTTCGGCCAGCCGCGGCGTTTCCAGCCAGCGATTCACGTGAACGCGCTCGGCCACCCCTCCGGCCCGTTCGAAGGCGAAAGCGGTTTCTTCATCGCAATTGGTGCCCGGTGCGCGAAGGATCAAAACGCGAGGTCGTGCCATCGTGACGTCTCTGCGTGCATCGTTGGGGAAGTGACGAAAAGTTTCTAGCTTTTTCCCGGGAAAATTCTCGTTTCGATCCAGTTTTTTGAGCGTGGGTACTGGCGCGTGCGGCGTCTAACCGGCGGCCCGCGTGCTTGGTTCTGCTCACCAGCGCAGCGGCGCTTGCCACGCGCGCTTCAAGGCGGGCAGTTCGGCTTCGAGCACCAGTGGTGCCGATGTGTCGTGGTGCAGCTCTGCGGGTGGGGCGCCGGCTCCGACACCGATACCGAACACGCG